>MHXL01000097.1:0-1480 GCA_001824455.1 Desulfuromonadaceae bacterium GWB2_53_15 | reverse complement strand
GGAACTGGTGGAGTTTTTGTAATGAATGTGAAGGAACGATCTGCATAAACTGTAATGACAACAGGAGTAATTGTACCTTCATCAGCCTGAGTCTTAGCATTAAACGCTTTACAGAACTCCATGATATTAACGCCGTGCTGGCCAAGGGCCGGACCAATCGGTGGAGACGGATTAGCCTTGCCTGCAGGAACTTGTAGTTTGATATAACCTGTTATTTTTTTTGCCATTATTGCGCTCCTTTATGTGACCATATGCCGTTTTATACAATAAAATATTAACTTTTCTCTACCTGCATAAACTCCAGTTCTACAGGTGTTGCCCTACCAAAAATGGTTACAGTCACCCGCAACTTACCTTTATCTGGCTTGACATCCTCTACCACGCCGGAGAAATTAAGAAATGGCCCATCAACAACTCGAACTGTCTCACCAATTTCAAACTGCACCTTGGGTCTTGGTTTTTCCGCGCCCTCTTCCATGCGACGAGCGATTTTGCTGACTTCGTCATCTTGGATAGGAAAGGGGGTATTGCCACCTACAAAACCGGTTACTTTGGAGGTCTCTTTGACGATATGCCAAGTTTCATCGGTTAGTTCCATCTTGATAAGAATATAGCCTGGAAAGAATTTACGGGATGAGGTTTTCTTTTCGCCTTTCTTCAACTCAACTACAGTCTCAGAAGGAATAAGTATTTCCTCAAAAAAATCTTCTACCCCTTCATTCTTTATTCTCTCAAGCAGGTTAAGCCTGACTTTATTCTCGAAGCCGGAATATGTGTGAACTCCATACCACTTTTTGGACATATATATTCCTTTAACCTAATATCAGTCGCATCATTTTGGCCAGGACAATGTCACAGGCACCTAGGTAGATTGAGATAATGAAAACAATAACCACTACAACACCTGTAGTAGCAACTGTCTCTTTTCGTGTTGGCCAGGTAACCTTGCCAAGCTCAATCTTTACTGATTCAAGAAAGGACTTCACTTTTTGCACGTGTCTCTCCCAGCAGTTTACCTGCGCTTATTCAGCAGCATCAATTATGCATTTGAATGAAACCGTCAAATGTGCAGGCTTTAAAATGGCAGGCCAGGAGGGATTCGAACCCACAACACCCGGTTTTGGAGACCGGTGCTCTAGCCGTTAGAGCTACTGGCCTGCATGCCTATAGAATACCCAAATACATTATCGTTATTTGGTTTCCTTGTGTGGAGTGTGCTTGCGGCAAAATCGGCAGAATTTGCTAAACTCCAGTTTTTCTGGTTTAGTCTTCTTGTTTTTTGTGGTTGTATAATTCCTCTGTTTGCACTCGGTGCAGGCGAGGGTAATGATGTCTCTCATTGCAGCATCCTTTTATTTTACAGACTGTTGCGAATGGTCCATCGCACCAGCTGTTTAATTTATTCAATAATCGAGCTGACGACGCCGGCGCCAACGGTACGGCCACCTTCACGGATGGCGAAGCGAAGTCCTTCGTCCAT
>MHXL01000096.1:5210-6813 GCA_001824455.1 Desulfuromonadaceae bacterium GWB2_53_15 | reverse complement strand
CCCGGCTCCTGCTCCTGCACCAGCTCCATCTCCGGCACCAGCTCCGGCTCCTGCACCGGCTCCAACACCAGCGCCTGCACCGGCTCCAATGCCAACTCCGACACCAACACCGGTACCAACACCGGTACCCGTGCCTGCTCCTGCACCTGCACTTGACGGCGCTGCCTTGTACAATCAGTACTGCGCCGGTTGCCATAGCTCGGGTAAGCGTGGCAAGTCTGTCTCGGCAACTCAAAGCGCAATCAACAACAATGTTGGCGGCATGGGTTTCCTCAGAACCTTGACCGCTGCGCAGCTCAACGCTATTTCCCAGTATTAACAGCGTGAGAAATATCATTTCCCAGCCCTCCCGTATTCCGGGGGGGCTTTTTTTGCTGTCAAAGTTGATTAAGCCACGGTAGCGGATATAATGAATTCATATGATTTCAGGGGGGGGCGGACATGTCATTGTCAGGTTCTTTGTCGATGATTCAGGATGAGTCCAAGGCACGACTTCTGGCGGCGGTTATCTTCGGCAGTACCCTGCTGCTGGGTACCGGGCCAGGCTACTGCATGGATGCTCCTGAAGATGTTGAAAAGGTCAACCTTGCGCGGCGATTTGCTATTGAGATGGCGATTCGCAAGAACATCGATCTAAAGGTCGAAACCCGCTATACCGCAATGGCTGAGACCGACGCTGCGCGAAGTCGGGGCATTTATGATCCGATTTTAAACGTCTCGTCCACAGGCGGAATCTCATACGTTCCGGGAGATCCCTTCTTCCTGACCAAAAATATGAATTCTTCCATCGGCCTTACTCAGTATCTTCCCATTGGAGGCAGTGTCGCCGTCTCGACCCAGACCGGATTCACAACGGCCGAAACCGAGTTTATCGGGTCCTCCTCTACGAATTGGCAATCTTCGGTGGGAATCAGCCTCTCTCAGCCGCTCCTGAAAAACTCCGGAAAGGAAACAATGGAACTCGGCATCAATCTGTCTGCTAATTCGCTTCAGGATTCTTTGGAACGATTCCGTTCCGTTCATATCGACACGGTATTCGCCGTTATCAGCGCATACAATCATCTGTATTCCCTGCGCAAGACTCTGGAATCCAGGGTGGCGGCCTCAAACTCGGCCCAGAGTTTTCTCGATGAGATCAGTAAGAGGGCGAAGCCGGGACCTCTTCAAAGGATGGAAATAGCCAACGCCGAATATGCTATTGTCCAGCGCCGCAGGGACCTGGTTGAGGCAGAGCGAAGCGTCAGGGACCAGGAATCCAGCCTTCGTTACCTGATAGGCATGGATTTTAAATCCGAAATTATCCCGATCGATGCCCCTGTCCGGATTGAGCCGCAGGAAACCTATGATCAGGCGCTGAAGGCAGCTTTGGAGTTTAGGCCTGATTTGAAGCAGCTCCGTACGGCTTTGAAAACCAGCGAACTGCAGGAGCGGGTAGCGCGGCACCAATCCCTGCCCGACCTTTCCTTGACCGGAAGCGGTGGTTTTAGCGGGACAGGAAGTAATTTCAGCGGCAGTTTCCGAAAGCTAGGTGACCAGCCATCCCGCTTTTGGTCGGCTGGCATGTTCTTCAACGCCCCGCTCGGCAATACCGCGGCTGAAAACG
>MHXL01000096.1:0-5191 GCA_001824455.1 Desulfuromonadaceae bacterium GWB2_53_15 | reverse complement strand
GGCGGACCTGAGGGCGCTGATTTCTGCGCGGCTTCAGATACAGATGGCCGACAAATCTCAGCAATTCGCCACACAACGTCTTGAGGAGTACCGCAAGAACAACCGGCTCGGGACATCCACGGTTCAAGACGTTCTTAATGCGGAAAATGACCTGACCACTGCCCGTAATGCGCAACTGGACGCGACAGAATCATTTGCATTTTACGTAGCAAGGCTCTGGAAAGACATGGGGGTGCTGCTTGATCGTGAGGGTGTGCAAATTGACGCGTTGCTTTCTGGTAAAATAACGGCGAACGGTAATTAACAGCAGCTAGAAAATAATTACATTATCTGATTAGAAAGATCTGCCGCCAGCCCTTCTCCCTGAGTGAGAAGGTAGCCGAAGGCCGGATGAGGGGGCAGAAATGCCATATAACGGCTGTGAAAAAGATTCATGGCGATATTTGACTTTTTCAGGCCGGCCGATAGACTATTTATTAGCCGGAAGAAGGGGCCGCAAGATAATCAGCGACTGGCAGAAGATATAACAAGGCAATAAGACCACAGGTAGATTAAAAGGAGGAGTGACATGGCACGGGAACCAATTGTGGAGCAGGATTTGTGCATCAGTTGCGGATTATGTATCGATAACTTGCCGAGCGTGTTCCGTTTTGACGACAACAACAAGGCGGAATGTTACGACCCGGACGGCGCATCGGAGGAGGAGATTCAGGATGAAGCTATAGATATCTGCCCGGTATCCTGCATCAGCTGGAAATAACGAAACCGGAGCAGCACATGCTCTGTAAAAAAAGGGGGGACGCTATGAAAGGCAATGATCAGGTAATAAATCACCTGAACGCGCGTTTGGCAGAGGAGTTAACCGCTATCAACCAGTACATTGTCCATGCCGAGATGTGTGAAAACTGGAGCTATAAACGGTTGCACGAAATGATTTTCAAACGGTCGATCGATGAGATGAAACATGCCGAAAAGCTGATTGCCCGGATACTCTTTCTGGAGGGCATCCCGATCGTCAGCAACCTGAACAAAATCCATATCGGCGGCGAAATACCCAAGATGCACACAAATGACCATGCTGCCGAAATTGACGCGATCCGTGGCTATAACGAGAGCATCCGCTTGGCTGTGGAGGTCGGTGACAACGGCTCGCGTGAACTGTTTGAGTCGATTCTGAAGGAAGAGGAAGAACATATCGATCTGATCGAAGCCCAAATCGATCAGATCGCCCAGATGGGTGTCCAGAACTACCTGGTGGAACAGATTGACTAAGGAGCTGTAAATAACAGATATTGCGCTGCATCAAGCAGCAGTTTTAAATTTGGAAACGAGCAATTTTTCTTACTGGCAAGGAAATCAAGGGATTGCGCGGAGGCGTACATCGGTACGCCGCACAAGCAAGCCCGAAGATTGACGCCGCCAGGGAGGAAAAGGGCCGTTTCCGAAATCCCCAGCCGATTCAACCTGCGGTCTCCCGTCTTGTGCGGGAGACCGTATCCTTATTAAGTTGCCGCCCTCTGAGTAAACTTTGACCAATTACCCAAAAATCAGCAGTTAACCACAGAGCCGAAAAGACTTTCTCCAAAAAAGTTTGTCATCTTTGTGAATTATCTGCATTTATCTGTGTTTATCTGCGGTTAAATGCTTTTCTCAGGAATATTTGTGAAATTATGCATTCTGCTGAACATTTGTAGACAAAAACTACCGTGAAAGGGATTGCATATATTTAATATATCTGGTATTTGTCAAAACAAGGGAGTTAATGAGACCGTTAAGCAGACGCTTCGCAGCTCATCTCTTCCGCCAGTAACATCAGCTGGTTGGGATTGATCTACCTCAATGTCTTACTTCTCTTTTTTGATACAGGTTGTAAGTCCCACAAATTTTCACAAGTCCATATTCCAGAATGCAATTGACCTGCAAGGAGAAACAAACATGCCCACCTTGATCGAGTTGACGGCCCAAATCATAACGGCGCACGCAGCAGCATCCCCGTTAACCTCAGAAGAACTTCTCAAAGGGCTGGAGAATGTCTATAACGCCCTGCAGGGTCTTGAGGGTGGTACCGGCGCTGTTGTCACCACCGCTCCTTCCGACATCACAGATGCTCCCCAGTTGACGATCAAGCAGGCATTCAAGAAGAATGAAGTGCTTTGCATGGTCTGTGGCAAGGGAGGATTCAAGACCCTCAAGAAACATTTGACTGTTGCCCACCAGTTGACCGCCGGGCAGTATCGGAAGCGGTTCAATATCCCCTCAACGCAGGCTTTGACAGCCAAGAGTTACACTGAGTCACGAAGAAAGATGGCTGAAGACCGGGGTCTGACTGATGTCCTGGCCAAGGCGCGGCAAGCCAGAACCTCCAAGGCGCAGGCCAAGAACTCCACGCTGCCGGTTGTAAGGATTAAACCGCCGGCCCCGGCAAAGAAAGTCAAAGCAGGGCTTCCTGCGGTAAAAGAGAAAGCAGCCGTTCCAGCCAAGGTTGAAAATGCTGTGATCGCGCCTTCAAAATCCAGGAAGCCTGTCACTGCGAAAAAACAACCTGCTTCCAAGGTGAAAAAATGAATCAGGTTGCCGGCAATACTGTCGTTACCCTCGGCTATACACTGGCCGACCCGGACGGGAACCTGCTCGATGCCGGTAATGAGCCAATCGTGTACCTCCATGGCGGCCACGATGGCATATTCGTACCTGTCGAAGAAGCCTTGGAGGGTAAGTCTGTCGGGGATTCAGTGACGATAAAGCTGCAACCGAGCGAGTCCTTTGGTGAATACGACACCGAGCTTGTGCAGATAGAGCCCCTTGAGAACCTTCCTGAAGAGCTTGAAGTCGGAATGATGATAGAAGCCGAGGTCGCAGACGGTGCGGACGGCAACTCGTTTTTTTACACGGTAACCGGAATTGCCGAAGGGAAAGCCGTTCTTGACGGCAACCATCCCTTGGCGGGAGTTGCGCTGGTATTCAACTGCACTGTTACGGCAATACGCCCGGCACGTGCCGAGGAGATAGCAGCCCGTCAGCCGCTTTGATGCGAGGCCTGTGAATAATTGCTGTTGCTTGCAAATGAAAAGCCCACCAAAAAATCGGTGGGCTTCTTTTATTGGTACTTCTTTGTTTGCCTTTTCAAGGTTTTTTCCGGCGCTGCAACCTCCGGAGCAATGTTGCCTTCTTCTGTAGGTTCCCGCATGGTGGAGTATCTTCGATAGGTATCGCCCCCCTTGTACAGGTTTTTTTAGCTTCTTCCATCTGTATATAGCATAGCACTGGAAAAATGAATTTACAGCCTGTTTAAAAAAATATTTTCCGAGTATACTCACAGCTTATGAGTCACACCCAAATTGAAGGAGCATTTCATGATTAAGAAAGTGATAGTGAGTATGTCAGTTGTTCTGTTAACCGCAAGTTTTGCCTTGGCCGTGAGTGTTGATGTCAGCACTCCCAACGTCAGAGTCCAGGTCGGCGTTCCTCAGGCGCCCCCGCCCCCGCAAGTGAGGGTCATCGAGAGGGAACGGGTTATTGTAAAGGAAAAAGTGTACGAGGAAAAGGGCGACCGTGGCAAGCACAAGGGGCATTATAAGAAACATAAAAAACACAAAAAACATGACTGATAACATGTAATGCAGGAGATTTTGAGTCGCTGTGTCCGTTTCTGTTGACTTTTTGCCCTTCCCCATAGTACATACAACGACACATTTGGAGCCAAATTAGCAACACAAGAGAGATTTGAGGGAAAACAACAGGTAACAAGAGTAATAACGGAAGGGTGGCCGAGTGGTTTAAGGCAGCGGTCTTGAAAACCGCCGAGTGTAACAGCTCCGTGAGTTCGAATCTCACCTCTTCCGCCATAATAACAGGTGGTTGGCCAGACAGGCCGGCCACCTGTTTTTTATTTGGCAACCAACGGCTCACAGCTTAGGATTTTGGAGCCCCGGATTTTTTTGAGAGGAGTATACTTTACCTAGTAGGCAGTGAAGTTGAAAATCTGACTTGGGGGTGTGCTTTCAGATCAAACACGGGCGGGTGGATAAAAGCCGAATTCTAAACGAGGCAAGGGGGCTTAAATGTACGCTATTAACAGGCATGGGCGGAGAGTCGCCTGTTCAGACAAATGTCTTCTGGTCTACAAGGGCAAAAACTTTCCCTGTGTACTTGAAAACATCTCTGTTTCCGGGGCGTTATTGTTTTGCAGCGACTCCTTTCCCAAGTACATGAATCCGGGAGAAACTTGCGGCATGCTTCTGTGCAGCGACCCGACGTTGTGTCCCAGCGAGTACAAGAGTATCGTTGCCCGCCACGATGTATCCAAAATCGCCCTGCGTTTTCTTGAAGTTCAATTCTGAGCTTGGGGTGGGTTGACGTTCACAAGATCGATAGTACAGTTATACAGTATAGGCTACCGATACTTTTGGAGGACTATATGACTATGACCAAACACTATTCCATAGGTTACGAACCCCACCAGGAAGAATGCTTCACAGTGCCTCTGCTGAACGATTTGTCGTGTTGTTCAGCCAACAACTGGAGATGCCGCTATGCCATCCCGGCCGGTTCTTCCGGTGTTTATTGTTGCCATCCCAACCATTCGGATTTCAGGTTAACTGCAAACATCGATTCACCGCGCCAGGTAGCTGCCCCGGTCTGACCCTGCAGCTCTGGCGTATAGTCTCATCAATTCAATAGACAGGGCTGTATGGCTGGACGCCCTACAGCCCTGTCCGCGGTTTTGAGCTATACTCGCGAATAAAAACATGTTAATCAGTATTGGGTTTCAGCGCATTGAATGGAGGATGGCCACATGGAAATAGCAGCTGTTGCGTCTAACCGGACCGTCCTGGTGGTGGACGACGACGCGGATTTTTTGAATGAAGTGCGTTTGATGCTTGTTTCCAATGACGTAAAAAATGTCATGACCCTTAATACGAGCCGCGACCTGCTGGCTAAACTGGAACAGGGCGGAGTAGGAATCCTCCTGATGGACTGGATCATGCCGGAGATGAGCGGCTCCGACCTCCTGCCGATCATTGTCCAGCAGTACCCGCACATTCCGGTGATCATCATGACCGCTGTCAATGACCTTCAGACCGTGGTCGGCTGCATCAAGCAAGGGGCTTTTGAGTACATCACCAAGCCGATCGACGTGGATCGGATCCTGCTGGCCATCAACAAGGCGTTCCAGTTCAGCGAGCTTTCC
>MHXL01000095.1:10031-12689 GCA_001824455.1 Desulfuromonadaceae bacterium GWB2_53_15 | reverse complement strand
AATCAGTATCCTTTTTGATCAGATCAAAAAAAAATTCAATGTACCAGATTAAACAGTAGTGCGTCAAGCAGACGGCTTAATGGGAATTTACTGCAGCATAAAGGTTTCATATTCCAATTTCTGCAGGTCGCGGTCCAGCAGAAACATCCCGCACATGATTACAATGCACAACGATAACGCAAAACCATAGCCATAGAAATATGGACCGAGACTGATCGACACAACTGAAAGTACCAGATTGAGCGTTGCAAATAGCGACGTCAGAAACAGCGCTCGTCCACGGCGATCGAGGTAAAAATAAATATTGAGAACGCCCAGAAAAACAACCTGGAAACCGGCAGCAGCGACATCAATATACAGAAGCGGCAAGTAGACCTGAGGTATCCCGGCCATATCCAGCAGCTTTGCTCCGACCAAGAATACAGCTATGGCTGCTATAGCCTGGATTTTGATAATATCGTAGATTCCCTCCCGCGCCATGCGAATCATCTCATCCTTCATCTCGTAGATGTACGTCAGCGAACCGCCCTCCCGCACCGCTTCATAAAAACGATCATAATACTCGACAAAGTCGGTTTCCATCCGCACCAGGAAAACCGCCATGCCGGGTAGAATCGAGAGGTATGCCAGAAACACCGGCAGATCGTATATTTCCGAGGCATTCAGGGGACCGATCACGTTTGTCCCGGTATAAGGGTGAAACCAGAACACAAACTTGTCAGCCCAGATGCCCAGGTTGTAAAAAAATCCCGTGAAAACCAGGGAGACATAGACCCGCTTACGGCTGAGGAAGTCGAACTCCACGAAACTTCGCGTTGGATAGTTTCTGTAAAGAACCAATAACATCCCTTGCAGAAGAATAAATTGACCTAGCAGGAAAGCCAGCATCAACCCTTCCAATTTCCATATCCGCAGAACAATTGCCAGCAACAAGGCAGTGCCATAACCAACTGCAAAGTTTATCAGAATGGCCTTATAAGCCTTTAAGCCCGACAAAAGAATGGCGGCAATCCAGACGCAGCACAGCACGACAAAGGTGGTTGCAAAAAGCATCCTGAAAACCAGGGAGGTTGCGGGAAACAGTATCAGGGTGAGCGGAAATGCCAGCGTTCCACCAGTCACGCTTGTCAACAATAACAGACCGTTAAGATTGGGAAGCAACCGAAAATGTTCCTTGTCAAAGATCCGGTCGGCTGAATAGCGGGTAAAGGCCAGTTGAACAAAACCGGTAAAAACAAGGGAGAGTGCGATCAGATAGGTGATCGAGGTTTGGAACTGGGCAACCAGAAAATGCGGGATAACCACCGGAATGGAGATGACGCCGATGATCAGAACCGCCACGATGGAAAGCACCCAGGGACCGGAACTGATGATCCCGGCATAGGCATATGTATGCAAAACAGCGAGAAAAGAATCGCGCTTCAGCAGTTTGCGCAATTCAAAACCGATACCGGCCATCAGAGCATCCCCTTGCGGTACAGGTCATGATAACTGTCAAACATCTTCTGCTGAGTGTAGAACCGTTCCACCCTGGACACCGCCGCCTGCTGCGCCTGTTTCCAGAGCAGAGGGTCAATCAGCAGGCGCAGCGCCTCCTCTGCCAAAGCCTGGGGATTATTGATCCCCACCACCCCGCCGGCGGCACCAAGCGCCTCATCCTCGCTGCCATGCCCCAAGATGAGTTGCCGGCAGGCGCCGACATCGGTGGCTACCGCGGGGATACCGGCCGCAAAGGCCTCCAGCAGCACTAACGGCAGCCCTTCGCTGATCGAGCTGAGTACCAGCACACCGGTTTGCGGAAATATCTCCAGGGGATCACGGAAACCCAGAAACTTTATCCTGTCAGCAACGGCAAGACTTTCGGCCAGGGCACGGCATTCATCGGCATATTTCGGATCTTCATCATCCGGACCGATAATCCACCCCTCGACCTGAGGCAGATGATTGGCAATGATACGGATTGCCCTGATAAAGTTTTTGATATCCTTGATCGGCACAACCCGGCCCAACAGCGTCAGGACTTGCGGTATGATCTCCGGACGTGTTTGACGGAGCGGCGCGTAGCGGTCAACATCAATCCCGTTGGGAATGACACCGGTATGCTCAGCCGGCGCTCCATCGGCAATCTGCCGCAGGCGGGCTCCTTCAAAAAGTGAAACGATAGTACCGGAACTGCCGTAGCAAAAACGCCCCAAGGTTTCAAAAAAGCGTATCCACAGGTCGCGAAAGTAACTGATCTCGGTCGGATCCTTCTGCAGGGCATTGCGATTGTCCTGGATCCAGTCGCTATTGAATATATCGATCCGCCGCTCTTTGGTATAGATGCCGTGCTCACTCAGGATCAAGGGCCGACCGGTGTGGTAGTGCAACAGCGCACCCAGAAAGCCGGCATATCCGGTGGAGACCGTGTGATAGACCCGTGCCGGTATCAACCGGGCGGGGATACCGGCCGCAAAGGCCTCCAGCAGCACTAACGGCAGCCCTTCGCTGATCGAGCTGAGTACCAGCACACCGGTTTGCGGAAATATCTCCAGGGGATCACGGAAACCCAGAAACTTTATCCTGTCAGCAACGGCAAGACTTTCGGCCAGGGCACGGCATTCATCGGCATATTTCGGATCTTCATCCTCCGGACCGATAATCCATCCCTCGATCTGA
>MHXL01000095.1:473-9992 GCA_001824455.1 Desulfuromonadaceae bacterium GWB2_53_15 | reverse complement strand
TTTTTGATATCCTTGATCGGCACAACCCGGCCCAACAGCGTCAGGACTTGCGGTATGATCTCCGGACGTGTTTGACGGAGCGGCGCGTAGCGGTCAACATCAATCCCGTTGGGAATGACACCGGTATGCTCAGCCGGCGCTCCATCGGCAATCTGCCGCAGGCGGGCTCCTTCAAAAAGTGAAACGATAGTACCGGAACTGCCGTAGCAAAAACGCCCCAAGGTTTCAAAAAAGCGTATCCACAGGTCGCGAAAGTAACTGATCTCGGTCGGATCCTTCTGCAGGGCATTGCGATTGTCCTGGATCCAGTCGCTATTGAATATATCGATCCGCCGCTCTTTGGTATAGATGCCGTGCTCACTCAGGATCAAGGGCCGACCGGTGTGGTAGTGCAACAGCGCACCCAGAAAGCCGGCATATCCGGTGGAGACCGTGTGATAGACCCGTGCCGGTATCAACCGGCCGGCGATACCGGCCAGAATCCAGATTGGGGCGTGCATGTTCCTGGCAGTCCAGAAGTAATCCACAAAAGACGGATCGCTGCAGCGTTCCTGGTACATCCTGGTAATATGGTTCCAGGAGCGCCGGCTATGCAGGAACTGACGGTAATCTACCCCCGAAGCGGGGTCCAGGTAGAAATTGATGTCCTTGAATGCATTTTCGAGTCGATCCGGGTCTGGCGCCATAAACCAGTCGTGAAGCCTGCCGATCACCTCGAACGCCGAACTGTTGCCATCATGCGCTTCAATTTCCGGCTTTTCATGCGGGTCATGGAGATAGACCGCTTCAAGGTGAACAAGGTTCGCCGGCAGTTCGTACTTCATTCCGGAATAATCATCACGATGGCTTCCCAGAAAGATTGCGCCGAAGCGATAGTCAGGAAAACCGCGGATAATCTGATTTACCCAGCTAGATACGCCACCGCTGACATAAGGAAAAGTCCCTTCCAAAAGCAGCATGATATCGACCTGGTCGGATTTGGGAAAGTTGTGACTCATTATCAACCCATCCAGAACTGGACTACAGGACCGATGCCCGGCTTATGGCGCAACAGCGGATCGCTTTGAAAATATTGCTTCAGCTCTTCAAAATCACGGCGGCGGTAGGCTAATTCCGCCAGATAGGGAATAACCCGATCACGGTGAACCCCATGCTCCAGCGCCGTCCGGATGGCCTCCCCGGCACGCTCGACATCCCCCTGTTTCAGATATAATCGCCCCATCAAAACCAATAGTGCCGGGTCACTTCCCCCACCCAACTCCACGGCCTGACGGGCATATTCAAGTGATTGGCGCACAAAAAAAACAGCCAATTCATCCCTGGCCAGGTCATTATAAACCACCTCCCAATAGGAAAAGGCCAAGACACGGCACAGGTCGCGGCGCTTGAGCGGATTAACTGCTTCGCGCAAGGCCTGCAGTGTTTGGGAGATAGAATTGCTGATCACTTTTTCTCGCCGATCATAAAGGTTAAATGCCAACAATCGGATCTCGTCGTCGCTGTCCCCTGTGGCCAACTGCAGCAGGCGGCTGGCATTCTGACCGGAACTTGCACTGACCGCCAACAGTGCTTTCAGGCGCAACTGTCGAGGAACATCGGACGCTTTGAGCCGTGACCAGGCTCCACCCTCCCCCATCCCTGGCCCGGTTTCACTCCCCTCGGTCATGAATGGCGGCAAGGATACGGTAGAAAACTCGGTACGGTTGCCTTCTTTCAAGAAAAATCTGAAATAGAACAGCCCCATGAGCAAGCCAATGATCCCAAGAATCGGTATAAAAAAACCGATCCCGAAAAAAAAACCAAAGATGGTACGGCGTTTGACAACATAACTCTTTGGAAAGGCAGCTGTCATAAGCATGGCAAGGACAACGCAGGCCAGGATATGGGCTGACAGAAACAGGGACAGCCGCAATGAGGCCGATTGTGGCCCCAGAAGCGCCAGGACGGCGGAAAATTCACCAAGCAGTGAATACCCTATGAGCTTTAACCAGGTCATGACCAATCCGTTGTAAGAAGCTCGGCCAGTTGCTCAAACGGCTCGTTGCTCCCGACCTGATAAGAATTGGTAGATATCCCCTCGCTGCCTGCCGATATTCCGAATTGTTTCAGCAACATGGAATCAAACCTGGCCAGGTAGCCCTCCACCGCCGCCATGCCGGAAAATGGCATCAGCGTCACAAATTGCACCCCCCAACCGAGATTACGCCGCCAGGTATGGTCAAGTCCTCTCTGCTGACGCTCAAGAGCCAGGCAAAGCTGCTCCAATCGCGGGGTAGGACTGATATTTACAATCACCAGAGACGAACTGACATCGAGATCTCGTCTGAGACGGATCATCTTGATCAGTTCACATGCAAACATGAGCGGACAATCCGGATAAATGGTCAGAATGGAGCGTGCGGTGACGGCGGCTTCGGCATGGTCGGCGACATATGCCAACAGGACTCCCAGGATCTGAAGTGTCTCACGATGCAGGGACAAAAACGGCATCTCACTGATCAACAGGACTGCCCGCATATTCCCCGTACTGGTATAAAGTGGGGCGGCCACCAGATATGTGCTGCGCTCCCCGGTCGAGATCCGATCTACCGATTGATAGGCGGTCGTGCCTTTCTCCAGCACAGAGCGCAGCAGCAGGTCATCCTGATGCAACGGAGCGCCGCGGCCACACGAGGCCAACGGTTTATCCTGCGGAACACCCTGGTCGCAGGGATAGAGCGAAGCGCTTTCCAAGCTGCAGTAATGGACCAGGATTGAGATCAGCGCAGTTCCCGTCTCTTTATCCAGTTCACCGCCACGGACCGCCAGCAGCATCCTAAGATCCATCATGGCATCCCTGAGGGTTACCGGGCGGCTGATCAGATTCTGCTCCAGGCGGTCATGGGAGAGACGCACCATGAAATAGGCCCTGGAAAGCTGTTCGAAACGTTCGCCGGCATGACTGCTCAATTGATTCGCCCTGCGCAGGCGTTGATCCCAGAGTGTGCTGAACTGCCCGCAGATCAAGGTTATCAGCACCCCACCCAGCATATACGTAGTCGGAAAATCACCTGTCAGCATCCCCAGTTTCAGCATCGCCAGGTATGTCAGGCAAATGGAGATTACAGTGACCATCCCAGGAGCAATGCCGTAGCGTAAGGCTATCAACAGTGGCGCAAACCAGATCCAGGGAAAACTGCCATGGACTAAAAACGGATCACTCCGATTAAAATAATAGCCCATGGCTAGAACCCCGGCGGTCATGAGTAACGCCTCCAGCCATTTCTCAAGCTTCTGATACAGTTGTGAATCAGGAATCAATTTCATCTATTGAACGAACTCCCGTTACTTTGCAACATTTGTTATGTTCATCGTACCGATCAGACGATCCAGTACCTGCTGGGCCACCGCACTGACTGCATCCCGGCTCCAGCCGCTCTTTCCGGCACTGCCGCTCCAGATCACCTTGCCTTGCGGCAGTTCGATCACCTGCAGGGCGACACTCACCACCGGTTCACCATCCAGGCCAACCTTATAGCGCCATTCATTGACTGTCCCGGCCAAGGCATAACGCACCTTTTTCTGCTTGGCCAATTCCAGCGCCTCACGCTGGCGACGTTCTCCCCGATCAACCCCCATCTCCTCCACCTTTGTCTCGCCGGCAGAACGCTCCAATTGCCGAACGCCGCGGGCATACATAAGAGCTGCTGTTACCGCTTCAGCTCGTTCTCCCGCATAGGGGGTCTCGGTGTTGTTGATAAATGGCAGCAGCGCCCAGGTTTCATTTAGTGAGACCGGTGCGCTGCCACCTTGATGCAGGGTGACACAACCGGCAAGCAGCACCGCCGAGATTATTAGCGAAATCCATCGTTTCATGTTGCCTCCCGTTAAAGAAATGTTTTTGTAATCAAGTAAAGTATCTCCTGGGAGCGTAGGCATCCTGCCTGCGTTTCAAGCGGGTGTATCGCTTGAATAGCCTTTGAAGTCAAGACATTATTCGAGCATGAAACCGCTCGAAACACGGGCAGGGTGCCCACGCTCCCGTAATTTTCCTTCTAATCAAAATGATACCGATAGCGCAGATCAAAACGGCTGGTCATGTCGCTGGTGCCAAATGACCCGCTATCCTGGGAAAAGGCACCTTCCAGCTTATCCAGGCCAAAGACCGGCCCCACCAGACCCACTTCATAATGATATCCGAGACCACTTACGCTGTTCCAGTTTGTATCCAGCGCACCAAAGGGCCTCCAGTGACGAATGTAACTGGTGCGGCCCTCCTGTCCAACGTTGATCCCAATGCCTGTCTGGGTAAAGGACGACGGGACATAATAGGCGGCATCGGCAATTTCACCGGGTATGAGCCTGAGCGCCTTGCCGCTGGGTTTAGCGCTGCGGGCATAGTGATGATAACCGGCAAACAACCTCAGGTTGGTATCGGGCTGACTCATCAAGAGGCGATGAGTCAGCTCGCTTTCAAAGGAGGCCCCCTCCCCCAATTCGCGGCGATCCTGATCTCGCAGGCTTCGGGCAGAAAACCTCAGCAGCAGCGAATCACGGGAGCTAAACGCGTTCTGGAGGCCGACACTGACTTCATCCTTCAGGCCGCCAATCTTGAGCAGTACCGTCTCGGAGGCCTCGGCCCCCACACGCAGGGCCAGATCCAGACTTTGTTTGTGATTCAATTTCCAGTCCGTCCTCATGGTAGCCATGACAGAGCGGGAAAGTCCGTCGTACAGACCGATTGAGGCTTCTGCCATGCCCTGCTCATGACGCAGTGAAAAACCTGCCCGAGCGTTTTTGGAGCTGCTGGGATAGAAGCCCAGAAGGCCGTTTTTCAGGTGGCGTATTTCCGTGTTGCCGGCTTCAACCTTGAGTGCAAGGCGCTGTGTTAACGGGTAGGACAACGATATCTGCTGTTCCAGAAAACCAACCCCCCCCTGATCCATCAGGCTCAGGCCATAACTTAACCAGCCGGGCCGGGCATTAAAGACATCACGTACCTGTTGGTCAAGCAGATAATCCTGGTCATTGGCCTGTAACCGATCAAAAGCGAGGGTTTCCGCGTCAGGAGTCCGTCCGACTCGCAACAGGCCCTCGATGGTATCCCGATACGGAAGAAGTTCCCGATCCTGACTAATCAGCCGCGCGATGCGATCGTGATCGTTTTCCTCCATGGCCAAAGCAAGCTCGACCCACCCCGGGCGACGGGCCATGCTGGCATATTCCCGCAGGTACCAGAGACGGGCAAGATCGCTGCGTTCCGTTGTCAGCGCCCAGGCCGAAACCAGTTCGCGGGTAATATCATCCTGCTTGCCGCGCATGATTTTCTTCATCTGTTCATCAAGCACATCTCCCGGCTCGATTTGCATGGCCAAGCGCGCATACACACGCATAAGCTCTTTTCTGTCATCCTCGGCCAGCGTTGCCCCCTGCTTCATCCTTGCGCGCACAAGTTCGAGGGCGCGAATCCGTTCGAGAAATGCCTGATCCGGGCTTCCGGTCTGTTCGAGTATATCGGCATACGCCGCCAGCCAGACCGGATCGTTTCGCATCTTCCGGTAACGCGCCCGGAAAAAGTTCAAAGCCCGGCTATGTTCACCAAGAAGAGCGAACGCAGCTCCAAAGGAGTCGTACAGTTCCGGCATATTTTTTTCACGCCCACGCCAGTTTTGAAGCGTTTCCCGCAATTCAGTGCGGCGATCAAGATCCAGCAGCAACCAGATGTAACCCGCCGCCAGCCCGCCGTTATCGGAAGCACGACGCATAGCCTCCTGGTAATTGCTGATACTTGCGGCGATATCGCCTGTTGCCCGTTGGATCCGGGATCGTAGCATCCAGTAATACGAGAATTCTTCCAGGGGTTTAAGAACACCCTCACGATCTGCATCAAGGATCAACAAGACAAGCTCGTCCTGATGATTAAGCTCGATCCCGGTCTCGACCAATACATAAAAAAATGGAGCTGTTTTAAATCGTAGCCACCCTTCAAGCGCCAGGGCATAGGTTTCAGCTTTGTCTGTATTACGGCTGACAGCGATGAGCCGCTGATAATCAACGTCCCTGCCCTTTCCCTGCTTCACCAGCACGCGTGATGCCATCGAAGCGCCTTTCATATACTGCAGGGCCCAGTCCAGATCACTAAGTGTTGCCCAGTACTCCAGTTCACGGGGTGGCATACTCTTTCTGCCCAGATTTAAAATAGTGTAGGCAGACTGCACATCCCCTTTGCCATAGGCCATAGACGCTGCTTTCAGCAAGACCGGCGCGGTAGCACCGTAGCGCGCAGACTGTTCCAACCAGGCAGCTATGGCATTATCCGTATGACCTGTGGCCTCGTAGATACGGGCAAGCTGCTCCAATATGTCCTTGACGTCCTTGCCTGCCCTTCGTAGCTCCATCGCTGCAATTGCATCCTCGGGAAGCCCCAGCAGCTCGCAGACCGAAATATATTCGCGCAACGCGTTGTCATTTCCGGCTTTAAGCTCAGATTCCATCAGATATTTCAAGCGACTGAATTCACGCAACTCACGAGCCAAGCGAATGGCTGGTTGCTTCGCATCAGGATCAGACATGACAGTGGCCAGATAGAACCAATGTTCAAAAGCATGCGCGAAGTTGCCTGACCATTCTCCCGTCTGTGCGGCTCTGCGACGCCAGACAACGTCGTTTGGGCGCACCGCAACTGCATTTTCCGCCAAGGCAAAGGCATCGCGAAGATTGCCATTGGCCAGAAAGACATCATAACCAAGATTGTAAAGCTCCGCATCAAAAGGAGCAATAGGTGCGGCAGGACTCTCGGCACAACTCTGAAGCACTTGGACAGGGCAGCATGTCCAGAGCAGCGCCATAATTATTGCGAAGAGGGTCTGCTTCACGAAATGTCCAAGTGAGCAGACTTTTCACTCATTTTAAGTGCGCGTTTGATGAGGCGCTGCGCCCGCTCCGGTTTGCCGGCGGCCAAGCCCACCTTGGTAAGAAAAACCAGGGTTTCCCGATCGTCTGCCAATCCGTTAAGATGTCTTTCGCCCGCCTCGAACGCCTCGACCGGAAGATTGCCTGACTGCAGGGTCCGCACCCCTTTGATGAACAGTTCTCGTTTCAGGTTGTTGCCATTTGCCTGTTTCATATTGTTGAAACAGATGCCGGCTGCGGTGCGGTAATCACCACCCGCCAACGCCAGTGCAAACGGGTCGCCAGGGACCCCCGCGATGGGAACAGGCGCCATTGATGCAGCCAGAACATCAGCTTGGCGGCTGAATGCATGGTGAGTTTCAAGATCGCCGGTTTCCTTGGCGTCAGCGGCAAAACGCCGCAGATCCCATACCGTTGGCTTGCCTTGCGCCAGCTTTCGTGCAGTATCGGCAAATTCTGCCTGATAGTTTTGCAACTTGACATCTCCCGTTTTAGTGGCGAGAAGCAGCTCTTTCAGTATCCGATAGCGTAACACCAGAACAGTATGCTGCTCGGCAGGAGAAAGCCGGATTGGGAAGCTTGCCAAAAGATCCAGCGCCTTGCGTGAAAAGCCAACCCGCCTGACTTCTCCGGCCAGGCGTATTCTCAGGGACACGTCATTGGGGTGCACCCGCAGCAAAGCTTCAAGATAGCGAACCGTGGCCGCGTTTCCATCGCGGGATGTATCGAGGATTTCAAGCAGACGCTCTTCTGGATAAAGCAGAGCCAGCAGCAGAATGAAGGCGGAAAACGTCCCCAATACCACGTTCAGGGGCGAGAAGCGTTCGCGGCGGGGTGACACATTTTCGCTGCTAGTGGCAGACGACGTCCAACGCATGTGTCCCCTCCGGGAGTTCAAGAACGCTCATCTCAGTACCAGCAAGGGATATGCCCAACTTTTCATCCCTGATCACACATCGGTCGGCGTTAGCAATCCCTACCGAAAACGGCGTGTAGCCTCTAAGCCTGATCTTCATTCCCGGTCCGGAACGTTCCAGCGACTCCAGCGTGCCGCCGGCTTGCGCCAGATATGGAGTAGTCGGCAATGTTGCCTTGAGATGAATTCTGGCCTCACCGCCCGGTAGTAGATGGATGTAGCGGCTATCACCATGATCACTGAAGCCGGCCACCCTGCCATCGGCAGTCAACTCAGGAAAACCTGCTGTCTGGGGAATACGGAACTCTTTGAGTTTCCCGCTGTTACGCACCAGCCATCCGGAGCCGTCCCGCGCCACCACCGTGCGATTGAAATCCAGCACCTTTTCGATGTATTCGGAGGTGTAAATGCTGAAAAATCGCTGTTCCAATGCCCAATCATGCACATGAAGCAGGCTCTTCAGCGAGGCCGTCTTGCTGGCAGAGTATATGTGGTAGTAGATGTTGACCGGTTTGAGTCTGCGGGGAAACTCGGTCAGGCGGTAGGTTTCCAGCACGCGTCGATAGCCGTAAAAAGTGTCGGTCCAGAGGTTGGTGTAGACATTTTCATTCTGATTGGGCGCAAAGACCTGAAACCAGCCATTTCTGGAAATGCCTAACGGGGCAACCCTTGTTAGCGAGCGGTTCGAATCGGTAATCATGGTATCGCCGCCATTGATGTTGAGGAGGCCGGCCTGGTAGGTCAGGCGGATGGCTTCTTCACCAGGCAGGCAGTTGCCGGTCCATTGAAAGAGTTTTACCTTTTTGCCCGCCGGCAGCAAGTTGTTATTGATATACTCCAGCGAGCCACTGATCTCCGCCTCAAGGTTGAAGTTATAGCCAGGAATCTTCATCGTGTGCCAGGATTCAGCCACCATTCCATTATCAACCTGCTCCGGTTTCCAGCGAAAGGGGTGCGAAAATGAATGGCTGGCCGCCTCCACCCAAGGCAGCGAGAAAATGTCGCGGGCAGCCTGCTCCAGGCGGGGTGCCTTGCCGGGATAGAGGCCATTTGGAGCGACAACTCCGGTGATGACGGACACCGTGACAGGTATCCGGTATTTTTCCAGAATTCTCCGGCGCAGCTCATCGGCCGCCAGACCGCCGCCCGGCCATTCAGCCATGCTCTCGAAACCATCGCCATCCACGTGGGAAAGCAGCAGCCGCACTCCATTTTCGGTTGTAGTGTCCGGCACCGGCATATCAGGCAAGCGCAGGGCATCCTTGAAGAAACGGAATGGGTTTACCACCCATACGTTTTGATCATTAAAGAGTCTGGTTACACCAAAGGGATACAGCACATAACCACCCCAGGGTGTGATCGCCGCGGCATCACTGATGTCACCACTGGCTGAAGCCAGCCGCAACAGTGACGTCCCTTCCTTCAACTTCATTGGCAGGAAGTTTTCCATCTGGGGAAGCGGTTGCTGTTCAAAACCGATCCGGGGATCAATGGATACGATCCGCGCGGGTGGGGTGAGACGTGCAATGGTATTCAACTCCAGTCCAATTTGCCTGAAAAAACCATCTTCCGCATCAAAACCGAAACGATCCAGGAAGACGATCGGAACCCCCTCCCTGATCCGGCGCAGCGTCCATTTCTTCAAACCCTGCCGCTCTCCGGAGCGGTCCGGCCATACAACCACCCCGGCGTAACGGCCGGCCATGATCCCC
>MHXL01000095.1:188-363 GCA_001824455.1 Desulfuromonadaceae bacterium GWB2_53_15 | reverse complement strand
ACCGTCGTACACCCCCAGTATTTTTCGCGGCATGACCTCAATTGCCCCGACACCAAGGCTTGCAAGGTCTTTGTCGGCAACCCACGGAATGATGCCGAGATTTTTTATACGCTCAGCAGTCTGTCGTGCCAGAACTCGCTTCTCAGGTGGGACATAATCTATGGCAATGACCGGC
>MHXL01000095.1:0-144 GCA_001824455.1 Desulfuromonadaceae bacterium GWB2_53_15 | reverse complement strand
GCGGTCCTTTTCCGGCACTTCACCATATAGCTTATCCACCGGATCGTACCTCTGAAACAGGGACTCGGCCGCAACGGCAAAAACCTCCCCTTTAAGCTGGCCAAACACCTCGAAACCACGGTTTAGGATCAGTCGCGCCCCTGG
>MHXL01000094.1 GCA_001824455.1 Desulfuromonadaceae bacterium GWB2_53_15 | reverse complement strand
GAGAAATTCGCGGACGCCTTTGCCAGGGCGTGGTTCAAGCTGACCCACCGCGACATGGGACCGCGCTCGCGCTATCTCGGCCCGGAAGTGCCTGAAGAAGATCTCCTGTGGCAAGACCCGCTCCCGGCGGTCACGCATAAATTGATTGACGAGCAGGACATCGCCACCCTCAAGGGCAAGATTCTCGCTTCGGGGTTGTCCATACCCCAACTGGTCTCGACGGCCTGGGCGTCGGCGTCCACCTTCCGCGGCTCCGACAAGCGCGGCGGGGCGAACGGCGGTCGCATTCGCCTCGCTCCGCAGAAGGATTGGGAGGTTAACCAGCCGGCCATACTTACGACCGTGCTGCAGGCACTTGAGGGAATCCGGAAGGAGTTCAACAACGCGCAGTCAGGCGGGAAGATTGTTTCGCTGGCTGACCTGATTGTTCTGGGCGGATGCGCGGCTGTCGAGCAGGCTGCCAAAAATGCCGGCTTTGCAGTGACGGTTCCCTTCACGCCGGGACGCACGGATGCGTTGCAGGAACAGACCGACGCGGAGGCATTCGCCGTACTTGAGCCGGAGGCAGACGGCTTCCGTAACTACCTCAAAACCAGATACACCGTATCGGCGGAGGAGCTGCTGGTTGACCGGGCACAGTTGCTGACGCTGACCGCCCCCGAGATGACGGTGCTGGTTGGCGGCATGCGCGTCTTGAATGCCAACTTCGGACAGACCCGGCACGGCGTTTTCACCAAGCGGCCGGAAACGCTCACCAATGACTTCTTCGTGAACCTGCTCGACATGGGCACGGTCTGGAAGGCGGCCCCTGGGGCCTGCGACCTGTTCGAGGGGCGTGATCGCAAGAGCGGCGAACTAAAGTGGACCGGCACCCGTGTCGATCTCATCTTCGGTTCCAACTCCCAGCTCCGGGCCCAGGCGGAAGTCTACGGATGCGAGGACTCCCAGGGTAAGTTCCTGCACGACTTTGTAGCGGCGTGGGACAAGGTTATGAACCTTGACCGTTTCGACCTCGCCTGATCATGGGCCCCGATGATATACGAGCCAGGCTTCTGGATAGCAGGCGCCGGCCGCGGCGCAAAGGGAAACCGTTATGAAATACATCAGCGAAATGTCTGTCGGTGAGATTGCCGCCTATGTGGCCGAGCATTTACGGCGGAGCAGCATCAACGGCTTGCTGATGAAACAGGTTAGTGAGCCGGCTATCTGAATGCCGAAACAGCAAAGGCGGCCGATCTACGGTCTTTCTGAATTAAGTAAACTCCCCCAGGGATTATCCGGTAAAACATTGACAGCCCGACGTGGACATGGTACTGATGCCAAAAATAGCAATCGATAGACGATAATACTCAACCATTCGCAAGAATGGGGCGGAAAGCCTACAGGGTCTCACTGAGACAGCCGGGATGCCGAAATATCAAACGATATTCGCTCCCGGCTTTTTTTATTGCCAATGCGAAAGAAAGAGTCCGTCGGCACTGGAGAGCCCCGCTAACGGGCGCAACATCGCGCAGGTTCAGGTTGGTGACTGGAAACGGCACCAAGACAGGTGGTACACGATAATACTCAACCATCCGCGAGGATGGGGCGGAAAGCCTACAGGGTCTCACCGAGACAGCCGGGTTGCCGAAATATCACACGATATCAGGCCCCGGCTTTTTCATTTTCCGCGTCAAGAAAGGCAGAGCACCAGACAATGCACCGCACCCACACCCTGTCACCTGCTGCCGCACGAGTCCGTCTCCTGGCCCTGGCCCTGCTAGTCCTGATGCTTAACGGCTGCGCCTCGATGAAAAGCGCCTGGCTCTCCCCGGGCCATCCGGAGGCTGAGGTGGAGCGGCACCACTTTCCAACGGAAAAGGGCAACGACGTGATCGGCCGGCTGGCAACCCTGCGGCTCGAAGAAAGGGATACCCTGCCGGACATCGCCCGGCACTTCGGCCTTGGGATCAATGCGCTCAGCGCCGCCAACCCCGGCCTGGACGTATGGGTGCCCGAAGCCGGAAAGCAGCTCATATTGCCGCTCTGCTTCATCCTCCCGGACGTGCCGCGCAAAGGGATTGTGATCAACCTGGCCACCATGCGGCTCTTTCAGTTCAAGGGGGATGGCGCTGTGCAGGCGGTGTCCACCTATCCGGTCGGTATCGGGACCCGGGAACGCCCCACCCCCACCGGCTCGATGCATGTGGCGCGCAAGGCGGCCCGGCCCACCTGGCACGTGCCCGCATCAATCGCCGAGGACCATCGCCGGAAAGGGGATCCCCTTCCCGCGAAGATTTTGCCCGGCCCCCTGAATCCCCTGGGAGACTACGCCCTGTACCTGAGCAAGACGGGATATCTGATCCATGGCACCAACAAACCGGCCAGCATCGGGCTCAAGGCGTCCAACGGCTGCCTGAGGCTTTACCCGGAAAACGTGAAGGTGCTGTTCAACAATACCCCGACGGAGACGCCGGTGCAGATCGTCAACCAGCCGTATCTCCTCGGCCAGCGCGACGGGATACTGTACCTGGAAGCCCACACCCCACTGGAGAATCCGTCCAGCGGCGCCCTGGAGCAGGAGAAGGTCGATGCAAGGCTGAGAACGCTGGAGAAGAAGGCGGGGCGCCCGCTGGACTGGAAAAAAGTGAAGCAGGTCCAGGCCGAGGCCCGGGGGATTCCCGTACCCATCCTCGCCCTGGCCCCGGGACTGGAGCTGGCGTCGGTTCCCCCCCTGGAGGTCGGCCACCCGGACAAGCTGTACGGCAGCCCGGAACAGCCGGAACTGAGGCCGGGGGCGTGGCATGTCCTGGCCGGCGAAACGCGCGAGGAGATCGACGCCCGGCGGCTGGCCGCGATCATCAACCACCAGGGGCCGCAGATCCCGGCCAGGGTGCTGCCGAAGAGCAACGGCTACCGGGTCCTCGCCGGGCCTTTCAATGATGCCGGTGAGGCCAGGGAAGCGGCCCGGCGGCTGAAAGTGGATCTGGAGATAGACGGCATCGTGATCGAGCCCGCCCGGGAGACCGCGGCGCGGCACTGACTAACGAGGGAAAGGAGGCAGCGAACAACGCGGGAAGTAAGTACTTTGCCCTTCGGGGCTCACCAGACACAAAGGAGGCATCACACATGAAGATACGTACAATGGTAATAGCAATGGCGGCTGTACTGGCAATGACCTTGACCGGTTGTGCCACATCCAGGCAGATGGAAAAAGTGGAGGCCGATCAAAAACTGCTCGATGCCAAAGTCGAGCAGGCACTGCAGAACGCCCAGGTTGCCAAGACCGCAGCTGATGAGGCCAAACAGAAGGCGGCGGATGCCACCAGCCGCGCCGAGCAGGCCGAAAAAGCGGCCCAGGAACGGGAACAGCTCGCCAATGAAAAGATGCAGCGGGCTGACGCCGCATTCCAGAAATCGATGCGGAAATAACAGGCGGCAGGGTGTCCTGGCCGGGAAGTGGCAGAGGCTCATAGCTCGGGCCGCTTCCCGGCCAGCCGGGGGCGTCCGCTCATCCGCACGCCGCCATGCCGGCACTCTGGTTACAGGTTGAACATCATTCAGCGGCAGAGCCGAGGGGAGACATGGCAGAGAAACAACGCACTATGGGCAGGCACCTTGCCCGGATCTTCCGAAGCGCCGTGGCGCTGCTGCTCCTCGGCGGCTGCAGCCACTTCCAGGACCGTGCCCCCTTCACGGAAGCGAATGACCTCTTCAGCAAGGGGAGCTACAGCGCCTCCCTGGAAAAATACGAGCAGATCGGAGCCAAGTTCCCCGAGCTGCGGGACCGGGTGTTGTTTGAAAAGGGGGTCGTCCTTGCCCATCCGAAGAATGGGCAGAAGGATTACCAGCAGGCCCTGGACTGCTTCCGGCAGCTTATCCGGGACTACCCGGAAAGTCCTTACCGGCAGAACAGCGAGACCATGGTCTTCAACATCACCAATGTCATCCTCAAGGACCAGGCCATTGTTGCCCAGCAGACGCACATCGACATGCTCCGCCGCGAACTGGCCGGCAAGGAGGGGGAGATTGCCGCATTGCAGGAAAAAAACAGGGCCCTGGACCAGAAGGTGTTTGTCGTGGCCACCCGGAACGGACCGGTTGACCGGATCCTGATCGAAAAGAACGAGCGGCGGCTTACGCTGCTGGCCAAAGGTGAGGCGCTCAAGACCTACCGGATCGCCCTGGGGGGCAACCCGGTCGGGCCGAAGGAACGGCAGGGGGACAACAAGACCCCGGAGGGAATCTACGTCATCGATGCCCGCAACAAGAACAGCGGCTATCACCTGTCGCTGCACATCTCCTATCCCAACGAGAAAGACAAGAAAAGGGCACGGGAACTGGGGGTTGCTCCGGGTGGGGATATCATGATCCACGGCATCAAGAATGGCTTTTCTTGGGTCGGTGATGCCCATGCCGAAGTGGACTGGACCAAAGGGTGCATTGCCGTGAGCGATGAAGAAATAGAGGAAATCGCAAGAGTGGCGCCCAGCGGGACGGTTGTCGAGATACGGCCGTAGCAGGGCCATCACGCCACGCCGGTTTCAACAGCGGCAGGAGGATGGGGAGCACAAACAACAAAGGCCGCCACATGGTAGGTATGTGTCCTGTATTTCGAAGACCTAACTACGTAAGTGATCCAATACCGTGTATAATAACTATGTAAGGTATCAACGCGCATCAGGAGGAAGGAACCTCAACGTCTTCAGCGCAGAAGATGCTGCTGCCGAGTTGCCTACGCTACGGGTGATTGCGAGCGCCGACATGCATAACCTGGAATTCCGGAGCGACTACCGTATTGTCCCGGCGATAACCCGCTCTGCCGGCAATGTAAAAGGAGACCGCAGATGAAAAAGACATATCTATCCTTGCCGGAACTAGCATTCATTGCCGGCACCCGGGCGGCACTCGGTGCGGGGGCTGCCCTGATTTTAGGTGACCGTCTGGACAGGGAACAGAAGAAAGCGGCCGGTTGGACCCTTTTTCTGGTTGGAGTTGCTACAACCGTACCGATTCTGGCAATCGTCATCGGCAGGCTAAGGGGGTAAACAGGTTAGTGAGCCGGCTATCTGAATGCCGAAACAGCAAAGGCGGCCGATCTACGGTCTTTCTGAATCAAGTAAACTGTATTAAAATGAAAGCTCTGGAATTCCAGAGACAGCTCATTTAACATCTTTACCCGGTACGACAGCAAACTTCATCACTGAAAAATGCCGGTCAAAGGCAAAGGCCGTGGAAAGTTTAATCCGCTCTATCACAGCAAAGCTGGTACAATCCACGAAGCTGAAATCCTGGTCCCGGTATTTGCAGAAAATCTCCCAGGCCCGCTCTTCATCAGCGATCGTAACCGTTACCACCCTGACAAAACTGCTTTCCTTCAACTTTTGTCCGAAACTACACGCCGCCTCATGCCCGATTCGATAGCGAATAAGGGTGATTGTTTCCGAAAATACGAAGTTGGTGGTAATGAGCGGTATCGTATTGGCGGCCAGGAACGCTGCCGCAGCCGTATGTTCAGCGTCATCGCTGTCTACCAGAGCATACCAGGCGCCGGTATCGACAAAAACGCCGTTCACGGTTTCTTTCCGTACAGTATGGCATCGTGATCGCGGGCCGTATGTTTCAACCCGCTACCGCCAATACCGACAATGGAGTAGATCGGATCATTTTCCGCTACCCCCGGCTTAGGGGCCAACTTTTCAGTAATCATCTCGCGGATCAGCGCGGAAAGGCTTTTCTTCGTTTTGCGCGACAGGTCAAGCAGCACTTGATACTGCCAATCGTCGAGGGAAATCTGAGTTCTATGTTTGATCGCTTCCATGATGAGCTCACCTCAGCAAAAATCTTACATCAGATGTAACTTGCCGTCAATCACCGAAAACAGAAAAGGGCGCCGCAATGGGCACCCTTTTCAACTACTTACTTGAGGTTTTTCTTGATCCGTCCAACGGCTTCGATAACGTTTTCCCTGTGGCCAAATGCCGACAACCGGAAGTACCCTTCCCCGCTGGGGCCGAATCCGGAGCCGGGCGTTCCGACCACGTTGCATTCGTTGAGCAGCTTGTCGAAGAACTCCCAGCTGGTCAGGTTGCCCGGGGTCTTGAGCCAGATGTAGGGGGCATCCACGCCGCCGAAGCAGGTCACGCCGGCCTCTTTCAGCCCTTCACGGATGATGCGGGCATTCTCCATGTAATAGTCGATGATCTCCTTGGTCTGCTTCCACCCCTCGTCGGAGTAGACCGCGGCGGCTGCGCGCTGTACCGGGTAGGAGGCGCCGTTGAACTTGGTGGTGGTGCGGCGCAGCCAGAGCTTGTTGAAGCTGTACTCCTCACCGGTGGTAGTGGTGCCCATGACCTCTTCCGGTACGACCACCAGTCCGCAGCGCACGCCGGTGAAACCGGCGGTCTTGGAGAAGGAGCGGAACTCGATGGCGCACTTTTTGGCCCCTTCGATCTCGTAGATCGAGTGGGGAATGTCGGGGTTGGTGATGAAGGCCTCGTAGGCGGCGTCGAAGAAGATCACCGCGTTGTTGGCATTGGCGTAATCGACCCATTTCTTCAGCTCGGCCTTGCTGGCCACGGTGCCGGTGGGGTTGTTGGGGAAGCAGAGATAGATGATGTCAACCTTCTGGGTCGGCAAGGCCGGGATGAAGTTATTGGCCTCGTTGCAGGGCATGTAGACGATGTTCTCGTAGTAGCCTTTTTCATTGGCTTCGCCGGTGCGGCCGATCATGACGTTGGTGTCGTTGTAAACCGGATAGACCGGGTCGCCGATGGCTACCACGTTGTCCAGGGCGAAGATGTCCAGGATGTTGGCGCAATCACACTTGGAACCGTCGGAGATGAACATCTCGGAGGTACAGAGGCTGACGCCCAGAGGCTTGTAGGATTTCTCGATGATGGCGTTGATCAGCCAGTCATAGCCCTGCTCCGGGCCGTAGCCGGCAAACTGGTCGGTGGTACCCAGATCGTCTACGGCATCGTGGAAGGCCTTGAGCACGGCCGGGGCCAGCGGGCGGGTGACATCGCCGATGCCCAGTCGGATGACCTTGGCGGACGGGTTGGCCTCGGCAAAGGCGCGCACGCGGCGGCCGATCTCGGGGAACAGGTAACCAGCTTTCAGTTTCAGGTAGTTGTCGTTGATTTTTGCCACAAATTCCTCCAGCGTTTTAGTATGGTTCAGCAAAATCCTGCCAAGTTTAAAAAAGTCTCAAAGTGACAGCTTGTTGGCCGCTTTGTTTTTGTACATATCCTGATCCGCCCGCTTGATGGCATCATCCAGGCCTTCGGGGGTTTCGCTGGTTGCCTGGCCGAGTGAGATTGAAAAAAGAAATCCGTTTTCCAGGGGGGGCAATTTGGCAACAGCTTCCCTAACCCGCTCCACCGCGGTCTCCACCTGTTCCGTGTCCACTCCCGGCAACAGGATGGCAAATTCATCGCCACCGATCCGGGCAATAATATCCTCGGCGCGGAACGATTCGATCAATACC
>MHXL01000093.1 GCA_001824455.1 Desulfuromonadaceae bacterium GWB2_53_15 | reverse complement strand
CCCCAATACAACAACGCGGGCATTTAAAGTGTGAAAGGCAAGTCCTTTGTCGGCTTCTTTGTATTCGATTCCATCAGGAATCTTAGCTGTCAGTTTTTCGGATACCTTATCGGCAATGTCGAAAAGGTTTAGATTGTCTGTGTAGATCAAGACAAGTCGTAACTGGTGGGGGTCTTCTTTCAAGCTCTGGAGAACTAAATTTTCAATAAGAAATTTGGCTTTTTCGCCTGCATCACCGTAAAGATCCCAATCAACTATTACAATGTCTGCGGATGCACACAACTTGTAAGTGTCTGATTCTATCCCTACGGAATTCGTTTTAAGTGGTTGGTGCAAAGAGCAGACAATATGTTTTTTGGCAAAACTGGCTTGAATGTCGTGAGGAGAAAATGAAGTTATTTCTTCAAGCTTTTGGGAGGGATTATCTGAAATATCTATTATTTTTCCCTCTGCACTTTTTGTGGCGGGCTTCCTTGCTTTGGGAGCAATGGCTTTTATGTCTTCTCTAACTGTTCCCTTGGGCGAAGGTGCATAAATTTTGTCATCAACAAAAACTACTGTTTGAACAAAATTTTCAACGGCATTTCTCGAAAAGCTATCCATCGTCAATGCTTTACTCATCCACTTCTCCCGGACATAAAATTTCAAAAGTAGTCCCGCGTTTGTTTTCGGTCAGCGCGACATTCAAATCCATGCCTTCTTTTCGCAGAGCTTTTTTGGAGATAAACAAGCCAAGCCCACGTCCTCCCGGCTTACGCGAGAATCCCTGTTCAAAAATTGCTTCAATATCTCTGTTTTGAATAGCTGGCCCGTTGTTACTTATGAGGTAAGCGTTATCTGAAAAACCCAAGATAATGACTCGCTGTTCTTGAATGTCTCTAAGCCAGAATACTGCGTTATCAATGATGTTTACGAAAACAGGATAAATCGTGGATGGGAAGCCGGGAACCTCAGAATCAAGAAATTCCTGTGTGACTATCAACTCGATATCATGTCTTTTGAATCGAACACTGAATAATGTTCTGACATAGTGATTAATCTCGCTGCCTTTGATTATCGTCCGTTTACGTTGAAGTCGACGTTGTAATGGTGTGAATAAATTTAAATGAGCATCAAGGTGGTCGAAATTGGCTCTTATTTCTTGATAAAGAGGAACTAAATCATCATTTGCCCTTGCCCAAGAACCAAGCTCACGGAGTTTGTGCCGAATTCCTTTTATTGCGGCTACGAACTCATGGTTAATTACGGCAACAGCTAAACCCAATTGGACAAGTTCTGCGTCGGTATCAGCTTGTTCCCTTAAATTTTGTAACTCCGTATCCATGGCCTCAATCATATCGAGGTGCCCAGTATCTGCTTTTTGCTCCATATTTTCAGCAATGCTTGTGAGCATTTCACGAACCCGCCCAAGCGATTCCGTGTTCCTTTGTCCAACCTCTTCAATTCGAAACTCATACATTTGCCGAATTTCTTCAGCATGTTGCGGAGATATATCTGCAAAGTCCTGTTCTGCAAAGTCTATCTCCACCTTTTTTACAATATTTCTAAATTCCTGAATCGCATTTCTGGCTGTATCAATTGCAACACGACGAGTATCTGTCGCTGCTTTCTCTAGTAACCCGGCTTCTGATTTGACTTCTGACTCTCGATTCTTCGCAACCTGATCAATCAGGCTTTTCAAGCGACGGCGCTGATCTATATAGATACGTGCCTCTTCTGCCATTATGCCCAAAGTTCCTGCGACTTCTTTGGAGAAAGGCGAAAAAAACTCAGTTTCCAGACGTTCTTGCTCACGTTGATATGCTGTCCAGTCTCGCTCAAGCTGTCTTGTGAGCCCTACGCCTCTTGGTTTAGCAATCTGATAACTGCGCCGAATTTCCGCTAAACGTCGATTTGCCTCGTTTTCGGCTTCGAGGAGTTCTTCAGCAGCTTCATCCTGATTTTTCATTTTGGACGCGGACTTCATGCGTGCATAAACTTGCAGGCGCAATGAATCTACTTCTGCTTCAGGAATTTTTTGTGAAGTACTCTGAAAAAACGAATCCAGGGCAGCTGTAAGGTTTTTTCTTTTTGTGCCAACTTGCTTGTCCCGTTTCCTGCGAGCGCTTTCCAACCGATCCAACTCAGTTTTTCTTTCGCGAAAGTAGTCGCCAAAATCGGCGTCTTTTCTAAAAAAGTCTGCGGCCAGTTGCACAAAGAGGTGTTCCAATATCTCTTTTAGCTGCCGATATACCTTGTCTTTTTGAAATCCCTCGCGACCCGCTTTTTCCTGCAACAGGCCATTCTCTTCACGTGTCAAGCACACAGCACCGTAAAGACGTCTGTAAGAGAAGAAGTAGTGTGCCATACCCCTATTACGTCGGGTTTCGATGTTTAGCCAGTCAATGTCTGAATTTCCATAAGGCAGTATCCTGATTCCATCTCGATAGACGTAGAGACCTCCAAGCTGATCAAGTTTATTGCTAATTCTACCGTAATCGTCTGGGTCAGCTTTGCTTTCACTTCTGTTGCCCTGAAGATACCCAAATTCTAAACTGAATGGGCCACATAACGTTTCCTTACCTGCGCCCCTATTCCACGAAATCACATGATTCTCGTATTCCTTCTCGTAAACGCGAACAGTTCCTTTGAATTGGCCGTATTCGTTTATTTCACCGCGAATATAATGGTCAGCACATTCGAGGTCGAATTTTGTAAAAAACTCGCCAGAACCTATTAAATCCTCATGAACTTCATCCGAAGGCCAATATCGGAATGCTGTTTCCATCGGCGGTGGTGTATCTACGGAAAAAGTCGAATTACAGAATCCCAGTAAGCACTTTGAGAATTCTTTTATTTGGGATTGCCGTTCCCGTTCAATTTCTGCCTGTATCTCTTCATTGGCTGGGGTAATTAAAAAGTGAGTTCCCGCGCCATTCCCCCTTAATGACAAACCCTCCAGAAAATCAGCTAAATCTTCGGGGTCGATTTGAACGTCTTTCATTTCTTTCAGAACAGTCGTGAAATCACATTGCGGATATTTTTTTTGCAATAATCCAACAAGATTACGATTTTGTTTAACTAAATCACTAACCTCTTGTGCGCTAGGTAAAGTTCCTCCTGAAATTGTAATAACTGGAAAGTCAAGATCGTCCAAATTCAGAGACGGAATCTCAAACAGCCCCCAGTGGATAAAGCACATTGATAAATCACTTAAACGACGACCTCTCTTTGCTCTTGTTAAAACTAGAACCTGGGAACCCAGTAGAGCTATAGCCAAGCGACCGATACCTTTTTCACCCATGATAGCCCGTTTGGGCTTATCGGCTGGTTTAAACGTCTCATTGTGTGATGCGGAGTCAAGCTTGCTTTCTGTACCCAGGACAAGCCAACGATTTTCAAACTCCTCTTTAGTCATTCCGATTCCGTCGTCGCGAATGATGAGCAGATTGTCTGATCGGAAATAATCAACTTCTACATGATCAGCATAGGCATCATGGGCATTTTTAAAGAGTTCACTTATGGCAGTTGAAACGTCAGCTATTTGTTGACGTCCGAGCATATCAACCGCTCTTGCCCGAGTTTTAAATTTAGCCATGAATTGCCTCTATATGCATGATGAAATGATTTCCCATTGCGAATGCCAGATCCACCGGAACTGCATTTCCTATTTGTCTTGCCATGGAATTTAGATTGCCGGTGAATTCGAAGTCATCATCAAATCCCTGAAGGCGAGCAGCTTCCCTGACGCTTAACGCCCTGTCCTGCTCAGGATGTCCGAATCTCCCGTTAGAATAACTGATGCAACGAGTCGTTAGCCCGGTTGCCGGCTTATCCCACCAGAGGCGACCATAACAATCAGTATGGCCGGAATGAGTTTCACCACTTTCTTTTTTCCGGGTGTAACACTCTGGCCAGAGATGCTTAGGCCAGTTATTGCGTCCACCGCCATCATGAGCAGATGCCTTAATCCTTGTCATGTTCAACTCGGACAATTCAGCGGCACGATGGTTCAGTACATCGGTTGCCGCATAAGTCTCTCCTGCGGCAATTGCCGGAAGTCCTTCTATTGCATCGCGAACCGTTCTGTAGGGATTGTCTCGATTTTTGCCGAAGACAGGGAGTGGAATATTAATTTCACCATGCTTACTCGCCAACAACACAAACCGCCGACGAAGCTGAGGCGCACCATAATCCTGAGCTGAAACAACACCACAGGAAATTTTATAATCCATATCTTCCAGGAGTTCTTTAAATGCGGGAAAAGGTCCGTATTTATGTGTTGGGACTTTCTGTAGGCCCGGTACATTTTCTACAAACACAAAGTCCGGCTCATAAATTTGTATGATTTTGCCGAAATGAGTTAAAAGATTTCTGCGGTCATCATGTTTTGGGCTTTCCGTATTTTGTTTGGTAAACGGCTGGCAGGGGGCACAACCGCAGAATAATTTGTAACTATCTTTGTATTTGTCTAGCGTCGATTTGAGATCGGAGGAAGTGAGTTTCGTGATGCTTTTGTCGCAGAAAACTGTCTTGGGGAAGTTTTTGATAAAGGTGTTTTTAGCATCCTGATCTATATCCAGTGCAAAAGCGATATCCAAGCCGGCCTTCTGGAATCCGCGGCTTGTCCCCCCGCATCCGCAGAAAAAATCGTATACGGCTATTCTTTTGTTTTTATTGCATTTTGTCATTTTTTGCCCATGTAAAGACACGATGCTGGAACACCGGCATGCATGGTCATTTCCAAGGCTCGGTGAAATTGCAGCACTTGGCACTGCATTGCGGTCGGCAACCCATTAAGATGGTGCAACAATTCATTTTTTATCGCCAAGGTCATCAAGTGTCACCTCATGGGCACGTCAGGGTTACAACGAAACGGAATATGAGTTCTGTATAACATGGTTAGGTAGGGCAAAGGAAGGGGTTTTGCGGAGGAGATGTGAACTATAACAGTCGGATTGTAGGGATAATACGGTGGTAGAGCTTGCCCTATCCCCCAAACCGGTTACGATAATACTCCCCACCCCGCCGGCGCAGGATGGCCAGGCGGTAGAGCTCGTCGTACTTGTGAGCGGCGGCCTCCCAAGTGAAGCGTTTTTTCATACCGTTTTTACGCAGTGCGGCCAGCCCCTTGGGATTATTGAAGAAGGTCCAGGCCGCCCAACCGACCGTGTCAAACAGGGCCGTAGCGCTGTGGTTCCAGAACTTGAAGCCGTCACCGCTCATGACCGCCTCGTTGTAATTCTCCACGCTGTCGGCCAGGCCGCCGGTGGCACGCACGATGGGAGGGGTGCCGTAGGCCAGGGAGTACATCTGATTGAGGCCGCAGGGCTCGAAGGCGGAGGGCATCACGAAGAAGTCGGCACCCGCCTCGACCTTGTGGGCCAAGGCTTCATCATAACCAATGAAGCAAGCGAACTTTTCCGGGTACAGGGCGGCGATATCGCCGAAGTAGAAATGCGCCCATGGTTCGCCGTTGCCGATCACCACGAACTGCACATCCATCTCCAGGATGCGGTGGATCGCCTCGGCCAGGATATCGGTTCCCTTCTGCTTGACCATCCGCGAGACAATACCAAACAACGGCACGTCGTCACGCTGCGGCAGGCCCATGGCCGTCTGAAGATCGCGCTTGCAGGCCGCCTTCCCCTTTTTCACCGTCCGGGCCGTGTAGGTAGCGGCAATAAATTTATCCGTAGCCGGATCCCATTCTTCGTAATCTACGCCGTTCAGAATGCCGCTCAGATCCGCGGCACGTTCCTGCAGTACCCCTTCCAGCCCCCAGCCAAAGGCAGGTGTCTGAATCTCGCGCGAGTATTCCTCGCTGACCGTGTTCAGCAGTGTGGCGTGACAGATGCCGCCTTTGAGCAGATTGACCTGATCATCCTTCTCCAACTCCAGATAGGTAAAGTGCTTCCAGCCGATGTCCAGCACCTCCATCAGGCCGGGGTAATAATTCCCCTGATGCTGCATGTTGTGCAGAGTGAGGAGTGAGGCAGCATCACCCACGAAGCGGTCATGCAGGTAGGAGGTATTCAGCAGGGCCGGGATAATGCCGGTATGCCAGTCATGGGCGTGGACCACGTCGGGGTGGAAATCCAGCATCTTGCACAGTTCCAGAGCCGCCTTGGAAAGGAACACAAAGCGGTTGTCGTTGTCCATGTACCCCTGGCCGTCCTGCTGGTAGAGCCCCGATCGTCCAAAAAACTGCTCATGCTCCAGAAAGTAGATCGCCACATCGCTGCCCGGCAATCGTCCCTCGTAGACCCCGCAGTACATGTAGCCAATAATGCCCATGGGCACCACCAGGGTGCCGGGAAGCAGGCGCAGGCCGTATTTCTCGCGATCAACCGAAAGATAACGGGGAATGACCACCCGGACATCATGCCCCATGCGGGCCAGGTATTTGGGCAATGCCCCGACCACGTCACCCAACCCCCCCTCCTTGGCAAAGGGAGCGGCCTCCGAGGCGGCAAACAGGATCGATAATTTTTCAAAACGCTTCATGCAGACCCCGTCATGTCAGCTGTACTTTATGCAGGCACACTCTGCCAATCTTCCAGAAATTTCTTGATGCCGGCATCGGTCAGGGGATGCTTTGCCAACTGAATCATCACCGAAAATGGGATGGTGGCAATATCGGCACCGATCAGGGCCGAATTGAGTACGTGGATCGGGTTGCGAACACTGGCCACGATGATCTCGGCAGTGTAACCGTAGTTGTCAAAGATGGTGCGAATTTCTTCGATGATCCCCATACCGTCCTGGGAGATGTCATCCAGACGCCCAACAAAGGGAGAAACGTAGGTGGCACCGGCCTTGGCTGCCAGCAGCGCCTGCATGGAGGTGAAGATCAGGGTTACATTGGTCTTGATCCCCTTGTCAGTGAGTGCCTTGCAGGCCTTGAGACCTTCCGGCGTCATGGGCAGCTTGACTACGATGTTCTTGTGGATCTTGGCCAAATCCTTGCCTTCCTTGATCATGCCCGGCGCATCCAATGCGATCACCTCAGCCGAGATCGGGCCGTCGACGATGGAAACAATCTCTTTGATAACATCCTTGAACTTTCGGCCTGATTTGGCAATCAGCGAGGGATTGGTGGTCACGCCGTCAACCAGTCCCAACTCATGGGCTTCGCGGATTTCCTTTACATCTGCCGTGTCGATAAAAAATTTCATAATTTCCTCCGTTTCGTTAATTCATGTATCCCGGGCTTCGGGATCAGGTTGGTTTATGGTCAAGCTGTTCGCTGAACTTTTCCAGGCAGGCCATGGAACAGAAATAATGGCGCTGGCCATCATGTCGGCCGACGACAGCATCTCTTTCCGATACATAAACCCCGCAAACCGGGTCGCGGTGAGTGGGCTCGGCCTCCGTCTTGTCATGGACAACATCGGGCCGGCGATCCTTGCCGCTGACCATGGTTTTGATTATCCGGTAGCCGATATAGATGAGCAACATCCAGACAAGCAGTCTGATCACGTGATTTCCTTCCGTCAGATTTTTACCACGGTCTCATCGGACCGTAGCGTTTCAAGTATATCTGCAATACTAATACCCAGCACGGGATGTATCAGGTCAGGCGCAATGTCGCTTAGCGGTTGGAGCACAAAACGCCGCTCAGCCATGCGCGGATGGGGGACAGTCAGGATCTCATCGCTAATAACCTCATCTCCATAGAACAGCAGATCGAGATCCATCGTGCGCGCACCCCGGCAAATTGTCCTCTTACGGGAAAAGATTGCGGTCTCGATATACTGAAGACGATTTAGCAGGTCATGGGGAGCAAGCCCGGTGGTAAGCCGCAGGACCGCGTTTATGAAAGGAGGCTGATCAATTACACCCACCGGAGAAGTCTCGTAGAAAGATGACAGTGCCGTCACCTTGCCGGAGGGTAGTTTGCCGATCTCAGCCACCGCGCGCAGCAGATTCAACTCCCGGTCTCCCAAATTGGACCCGAGAGCAATGTAGGTATCCTTTTCCACGTGAGGATTAAAACACAACCAGGGTGTGGCGTCAACTTCCGTGCATTGCATTGCACCGGAAAAAACCAAAAAAACACCCTGGCAACTAGGAGGGAAAGTCACCAGGGCAAATGAGGGTCTGTTACAACCCTCGCAATCTTTTTATCTAAGTATACTATACCAGATGCATCTGGCAATAGCACGCTATATAAATAGCGTAACGCTTTGATAATTCTGGCAATAATCAATATTTCCTTATTGTTTTGGTTTGACTAAATAACAACAGCAGCCGCTGGCAAGCGGGCAGCCATCACAGAGGGGTTTTGAGCGACAAAAGCGTTTGCAATGTTCGACTATCAGGGCATGGTATTCGTTATACAGGGCAGCATCCGCAGGCAGGTTCGCCATAAACAGCGAACGAGTTTCTTCGTAATCCGCCCGTTCGTTAAGCATACCCAAACGGTGAAACAGGCGCCGGGTATAGGCATCCACCACAAAGGTCGGCTGCCCCCCGGCATACAGCAGGATCGAGTCGCATGTTTCCGGGCCAATCCCGCGCACCTTCAGGAGTTCACCCCGCAGGTCACGCCAGTCAATGGCAAACATCCGCTCCAGGGAACCGTCGTATCGATCAAAAAACCAGGCGATGAACTCTTTCAATCGGCGGCTCTTCACATTGAAGAATCCGGACGGCCGGATCAGGAATGCCAGTTGATCAGGCTCAATAGTACGCAATCCTTCCGGCGTGAGCACATCGGCCTGCTTGAGAGCGCTGATGGCCTTTTCCACGTTGCTCCAGTTTGTGTTCTGGGTCAGGATTGCTCCTACACAGACCTCAAAGGGGGTCTCGGCCGGCCACCATTGGAGCGGACCGTAATGGTCGAGCAACCGATTGAAGATATTCAGCAGAGCCGGGCGGGGCGCGCCTGCAGCACCTCTAGCCAAGCGAGGCATCGATCCCCACGGTAAGATCAGAATAACGCAGAGTGATCCCCAGCCTTGAAAGCATTCGTGAATTATCCACAATCCGCGCTTCACCGACATATGAAAACATCAGCGGCGACATGACCTGCCGGGCTTCTTCCATTGTTACCTGGGGCTGACGGGGCAGGTGTAAAGCATCAGCGCAGGCATTGAAGTAAACCGTCATACTGCTGGGATGGCCGTCGCTGACGTTGAATATATCACCATCCTGCGCCTTCTCGGCCGCTGCCAGACAGACAAGGGCCAGGTCATCGGCATGGATACGGTTGCTGGGGCCGGCCTCATCTTCCCGCAGTAGCGGCTGGCCTTGACTGAACTGCATCAGCGGCAGGCGGCCCGGGCCATAAATGCCGCTGACTCGCAGGATGATCACGGGAACATTGTTAACAGCGCCGTATTCTCTAAAAACGGCCTCCGCGTCCAGGCGTCGCTTGCCCATGGCGGCTGCAGGAACGGTATCTGATGTTTCCGTAACAATCCCTCCGTGTTTTTCGCTGTAAACCGATGTGGCACTCATATAGACAATCATGGCCGGTGGAGATGACCCGGAGAGTGCATTACAGAAGTGGCGCGCACGGGAATCAGCGGTGCCGCCGCCTGGTGGCGGAACAAAGTAGTAAAGAATGCTTCCGGCTACGTCCAGCGATGGAATGCTGGTTAGATCGTCAAAACTGCATGACATGGAGACAAAACCCTCTGATTCCAGAACGGCCTGATGCTCCGCCGACCGTACCAGGCAAGTAACATCAGCTCCAAGACCTTTCCATATTCGGGCGACACGGGTGCCGACATAACCGCAACCGATGATAAAAACCTTTTTCATTTGTTTCTCCAGTGACATGAAAAAAGGCCCTGCGGAAAGCCGCAGGGCCTTTAAATAATACAATTACACGACTACTTTTTCTCGTAGGTCAAAGCAGCCAGTTTCTCGTAATATTCGAACCTGCTGGCAGTCCAGGCGGTGGCCTTCTTCATCAGTATGGCTGCCCCTTCCGGGTTGGACTTCTGCAGCACCTTGTAGCGGTTCTCGCCGTAGGCATAATCCTCGAACGAGGTGGTCGGGGACTTGCTGTCCAGCTGCAGCGGATTCTTGCCTTCTGCTACCAGGGCCGGGTTGTAGCGATACAGCGGCCAGTAACCGCAGGATACTGCTTTCTTGTTCTCGTCCACACCTTTGGTCATGTTGATGCCGTGGGCGATGCAATGCGAGTAGGCCACGATGAGGGATGGTCCGTCATAGGCTTCGGCTTCGATGAAGGCCTTGACCACCTGGCCCGGGTTGGAAAGAGCTACGTTGGCGACGTAGACGTTGCCGTAAGCCATGGCCATCATGCCCAGGTCCTTCTTGGCCATTGCTTTGCCGCCGGCGGCGAACTGCGCCACGGCGCCGGTCGGGGTGGCTTTGGAGGCTTGGCCGCCGGTGTTGGAGTAAACTTCGGTATCAAGTACCAGCAGGTTGACGTTTTTGCCGGAGGCAATGACGTGGTCGAGGCCGCCGTAGCCGATGTCGTAGGCCCAGCCGTCACCACCGACACACCAGATCGATTTCTTGACCAGGTAGTCGGCCAGTGGGAGCAGCTGTGCGGCAGCTTTGTCCTTGCTTGATTTGAGGGCTTTCTTGAGGGCAACAACCAGTTCACGCTGCTTCTCGATGCCGGTCTGGTCGGATTGGTCAGCGGCCAGGATCTCTTTCAGCAGCGGCTGGAAGGTTTTGGATGATTTACCTGTGGCGAGTTCCGCAGCCAGCTCGCGGGCAGATTCGGTGAATTTGTCCACGGCCAGACGCATGCCAAAGCCGAATTCGGCGTTGTCTTCGAACAGGGAGTTGGACCAGGCCGGTCCACGACCGTCGGCACGCTTGGCCCACGGTGTGGTGGGAAGGTTGCCGCCGTAGATCGAGGTGCAGCCGGTGGCGTTGGCGATCATGGCCCGGTCGCCGAACAGCTGGGACAGCAGTTTCAGATAGGGGGTTTCGCCGCAGCCGGCACAGGCGCCGGAGTACTCGAAGGTCGGACGGACCAACTGGCTGCCGCGCAGGGTATCCAGCTTGAGTTTGGTCGGATCCATGTCGGGCAGCGCCAGGAAGAAGTCGTAGTTGGCGGCTTCTGATGCCCTGAGAGGTGGCTGGAACTGCATGTTGATGGCCTTGTGGTTCGGATCTTCCTTGGCCTTGGCCGGGCAGTTGTGGACGCAGGCACCGCAACCGGTGCAGTCTTCAGGTGCAACCTGCAGGGTGTATTTCATGCCTTTGAATTCGGGCAGTTTGCAGTCGGTTGATTTGAAGGTTTTGGGTGCGCCCTTGAGGAGCTTGGCGTCATAGGCCTTCATGCGGATAGTGGCGTGCGGGCAGACAAAGGAGCAGATGCCGCACTGGATGCAGAGCTGTTCGTCCCAGACCGGGATGTCCACGGCAATGTTGCGCTTCTCGTACTGCGATGTTGCAGTCGGGAAGGTGCCGTCGGCAGGCATGAGGGATACGGGCAGGCCGTCGCCGAAGCCGGCGATGATGCGGCCGGTGACGTCCTGGACGAATTTGGGGGCGGTCTTGGCAACGGCCGGCGGCATTTTGAGCTTGCTGGTGGCCTTGGCCGGAACCTTGACTTCGTAGATATTCTTGAGGGCTTCGTCAACAGCGGCGTTGTTCATGGCAACGACTTTGTCGCCTGATTTGCCGTAGCTCTTCTTGATGGCGTCTTTGATCTCTTTGAGGGCGGTGTTCAGCGGGATGATGTTGGAGATCTTGAAGAAGGCGGTCTGCATGATGACGTTGATGCGTGCTCCCAGGCCAAGTTCTTCACCGAGTTTGATGGCGTTGATGACGTAGAATTTGAGTTTCTTGTCGATGATCTGCTGTTGGACTTCCTTGGGCATCTTGTCCCAGACTTCGTTGTGCTCGAAGGGGGAACAGAGCAGGAAGGTGGCGCCCGGCTTGGCTTGGCTGACCATGTCGTATTTCTCCAGGAAGGAGAAGTTGTGACAGGCGATGAAGTCGGCGTGGTCGATCAGGTAGGGGGCGTTGATGGCCTTTTTCCCGAAGCGCAGGTGCGAGATGGTGATGGTGCCGGCCTTTTTGGAGTCGTAGACAAAGTAGGCCTGGGCAAAGTTTTTGGTGGTTTCACCGATGATCTTGATGGTGTTCTTGTTGGCGCCGACCGTGCCGTCGGAGCCTAAGCCGTAGAACATGGCTTCGTAGGTTCCGTCCATGGCGGTGCGGAAGGATGGATCGTAGTCCAGGCTGCAATTGGTTACGTCTTCCTTGATGCCGACAACGAAGTGGTTTTTAGGCTTGGCTTTTTTCAGGTTGTCCAGTACGGATTTGGCCATGGCCGGGGTGAATTCCTTGGAGCCCAGGCCGTAGCGGCCGCCGACGATGGTTGGGTAGCCTTTGAAGCTGAATTTGCCTGTGGACATGGCTTCGCCGATAGCGGTGCGGACGTCCAGGTAAAGCGGCTCGCCCAGAGAGCCGGGCTCTTTGGTGCGGTCCAGGACGGCGATGCTTTTGACGGTTTTGGGCAGGGCCTTGATGAAGGCATCCAGCGGAAAGGGACGGTACAGGCGAACTTTGACAACGCCGACCTTTTCACCTTTTTTGACCAGGCTGTTGACGGTTTCCTGGACAGTATCGGCTGCGGAACCCATGACAACGACCACCCGTTCTGCGTCTTTGGCGCCAACATAGTCAACCAGCTTGTATTTACGGCCGGTGAGTTTGCCGAATTTGTCCATTTCTTCCTGGACATTTTTGATGCAGGGTTCGTAATACGGATTGACCGTTTCACGTCCCTGGAAGTATACGTCCGGGTTTTGGGCGGTTCCGCGCATGACGGGGCGGTCGGGGGAAAGGCCCCTCAGGCGGTGGGCGTTGACCAGTTCGTCGCTGATCATGTGGCGCATGTCATCAAAGGTGAGCTCTTCTACTTTCTGGACTTCGTGCGAGGTGCGGAAACCATCGAAGAAGTGCAGGAAGGGAATCCGCGAACGCAGCGTGGCAGCTTGGGCGATCAGGGCAAAGTCCATAACCTCCTGGACGTTGTTGGAGCAGAACATGGCCCAGCCGGTGGAGCGACAGGACATGACATCGGAATGATCACCGAAGATATTCAGAGCAGCTGCAGAGATTGCACGGGCTGAGACATGGAAAACCGTGGAGGTCAACTCGCCGGCAATTTTGTACATGTTGGGGATCATCAGCAGCAGACCCTGGCTGGCGGTGAAGGTGGTGGTGAGTGCTCCGGCCTGCAGGGCGCCATGAACGGTTCCGGCTGCTCCGCCTTCGGACTGCAGCTCCGATACCAGCGGGATCGTACCCCAGATGTTCTTCTCACCGGCGGCGCTCTTGGCGTCGGAGATCTCACCCATCACCGATGACGGGGTGATCGGATAGATGGCGATGACCTCGTTGGTGGCGTGTGCTACGTGGGCGGCAGCAGTGTTGCCGTCGATGGTTACCATTTTTCTGCTCATGTACTTCCTCCTC
>MHXL01000092.1:8534-9117 GCA_001824455.1 Desulfuromonadaceae bacterium GWB2_53_15 | reverse complement strand
CTTTCACCAACGCGGACCAGGCGCGGGAAGGACTGATACTGCAAGCCAACGGCGGCACCCTCTTTCTGGATGAGATCGGTGAGATGCCACTTTCATTGCAAAAGGTATTCTTGCGGGTATTGCAGGAACATCGTTTTCGGCCATTAGGCAGTAATCGTGAACTGGAAAGTGATTTCAGGCTCGTGGCGGCTACCAACCGCAATTTGGATGAGATGGTGAAAAGCGAGCGCTTCCGTTCAGACCTGTTGTTCCGTATCAGCACCTTTGTGATCGAATTGCCTAACTTCAGAGAGCGGCCCGAGGATATCCAGGCGCTGGCACGCTATCATACCGACAGGATCTGCGAGCACTATGACACTCCTTCCAAGGAATTTTCCCCTGATTTTCTGAAAATGCTGGCTGCCTACAGCTGGCCGGGCAATGTCCGGGAGTTGGTCAACACGCTTGAGCGAACCATAGCAGCAGCTCGTTTTGAATCGATTTTGTTTCCAAAACATCTTCCCATTAATCTACGAATTGAAGTCACCAAGACAACCATGAAACGTGAGACACAGTCCCAACAGACCCATCAGACCACGGAACA
>MHXL01000092.1:0-8526 GCA_001824455.1 Desulfuromonadaceae bacterium GWB2_53_15 | reverse complement strand
CTTTAAGCCTCCCCCAACTTCACGAGTTTCGCGACTCTATTTACTCCAATGCCGAGAAACAGTACCTCCATGATCTCATGGCCCTCACCGAAAACAACGTCACTGAAGCATGCCGTGTGTCCGGCCTTTCCCCCTCTCGTCTGTATGCTCTACTCAAGAAGCAAGGTATTCAACTGCAACACTAATATTTCCCCTCTACATTTCCTGTATTGCAGGAATCTTCCTGCAATACAGGAAGATCTCTTCTCCTCCCCCTATACTCACGAACAGGCCTAGCCAAGCGGCTAAATGAACCCTTTAGCATTATTGCAGCACTGTTAGCCATAAATACACATTTCCAAGCCTGAATCGAAACCAGCTTAATCGGCCGGCATTTCCCCGCAACGTCATCATGCTGTTTTTACAGGGCTATTAGAAAATGCCAACCCATTTGTGGCGTATCCAACCTTATTGGCATTCCTATTGCTTATAAACAATCATCAATGAAACAATTTCAATAATAAGAGGAGATTGTCATGGAACCCAATAAACTGAAAAGCAAGACACAAAAGATAGCCAACGTGATGATAATTGGCATGGTCATCGTAGGAACCGTTATCTTTGCAGTCATCAACCAGATATCATCGGGAGCCGAATTAATGCCTAAGCTCTTTCTGATTTTTTTCGGTGCCATCATCACCGTCCAGGTAATTCCCGGCCTGATACTTCTGGCATCAATGTTCAAAGGGGTCGTCAATGTCAGCCAGAAAAAACAGGAGCCGGCTAAAGCGACCGCAAACAGCGACGCACATAAATAGAACAAACGCTATTTTCAGGCACAAACGAGGCGACCATGGAAGAACAAGGTATATTGGTTGCAGACAAGGACACAGCATTTCTTAGAGAGGTGGCCGATCATTTTACCGACGCCGGCTACAACGTTGAGACAACAAATTCAGCGGTCCGTGTCATCAGCAACATTTTAGAAAAACAGACTCCCGTCGTTCTATTGGGAAGCGATTTTGACAAGAAAATCAATCTCCTCGAACTGGTCCGACTACTGAAAAAATGCAACCGACATCTGGCGGTGATTTTGGTATCAGATGAAGCGTCACTTCCAATAGTCAAGAGGATCAGGAAGGAAGGCATTTTTTACTACGCAATGCGCCCGGTAACACCGGAAGACACAAATGAAATCAAACAGGCGGTAGAATGTGCACTCCGGGCGGTATAACAATATTACTTCAACCATACTTCAAACCAAGGTCCAATAGTCAAACTCACTGAGGGGGAACAAGCCATGACAACTGTAAGAACAAGAATCACCATGATTTCAAGCATCCTGGCAACAACCGCCATTCCGGCCTTTGCTGCTGCGGAAGCCAGAAGCAACCCATCGGAACCTATTGTCTGGGGATTCCTGGGTTTTTGTGCCCTAATCATAATAGCCCAAATCGCACCGTTAATTCGCAATCTGAATAAACAGTCCAAGGCCGCATCCGAACAGACAACAGCCGTTAAACACCACCAGCCGTAATGAGCCGGACATATCTCAATAAGAAAGGAGGTTTACCGTGAAACACGGGAGCCGTTCACTTCTAACGAAGCATAGCATTATCATGGCGTTGTTCATCGTGGCCTGCATTGCGACTGGTAATCAGTCGCGAGCCGCAGAGTTTTCTTTTGGTGACGGTACGGGTAAAAACGAAGCCTGCATTGCATGCCATGGAAATCAGGAAAAGGTCGACAGTAAAAACTATATCAACCCGACAAGCTTTGGCCATACCACTCATGCCAAGTTCGGCTGCACAACCTGCCACGACACCATTGCCAGCAATCATCCTAACGGCAAGTCAGTTGCCAGTACAACCCGTTGCGACGATTGCCACGGCGATATCATCACACAATATTCGGCAAGTATCCATGCTACAAAAGCATCTTGTAGCGGCTGCCACAACCCTCACAGGGTTTTCAAGCCAGGAGAGATCTCTGCCATCGAAATGAACAAACAATGTGCCGGATGCCATGACACTAACAAGATAACCGCCTCCCACGCCCAATGGCTCCCTCAGGCGGGAGTACATCTTGGCGCAATCTCCTGTGTTACCTGCCACAGCAAAGCTGAAAACTACGTTATTACCATTTACATAGCCAAACGAGCTGATAGTGACCCCGAACAAAAACCTGAGTTGGCAAGTTTTGAAGAACTCAAGAAAAGGTCCGGCAGTGACAGCATACAATATCTGATCGATAGAAATCGCGACAGTTATATCTCATTGGACGAACTACGCAAGTTCAACCGCGATTCAGCCAACCAAGACCTGTATCTGAAGGCAATACTGACCCCGGTCAAACCCACTCATTCTTTCCAGACATTCGATAATCGCTGGGATTGTACCTTCTGCCACGCATCAGGGCCGGAAATCATGCAGACCAGTTATCTGTCTTTCCCGGAACAAAACGGAACCTTTCAGCAGATTGCCGTTGAAAAGGGGGCAGCAATGGATGCCCTGCACGCCATCCCCAATTTTTATCTGATGGGATCTACCCGCAACGGGCTTCTTAACAAGCTCGGGTTACTCATCATAATTGGCGGAATGGTCATGCCGGTTGGGCACGGATTCTTCCGCTTCCTGAGCAGAAAAAACAGACAATAAAGGAGTAATGTCATGAGCTCAATAATGGTTTATCTTCAACCAATCCCAGTTCGCATCTGGCACTGGCTCAACGCCTTGGGAATAGTCACCCTGTGTGTCTCGGGAGCCCAAATACGCTTCCCTGAATATGTAACTTTATTTGGCAGCTATCGTTCCGCCATCATGCTGCACAATACCGCAGGAATCGTCGTGGCACTTTCATTTTCTATCTGGTTCTTCTACTACAAGTTTGTAGCAGACTCCTTAGCCGACATCTACATCCCTAAGGGGAGCGATCTGACAACAGGGTTATTCCGGCAGGTAATTTTCTATTTCTTTGCATATTTCTTCGGGGCACCAAATCCACACCATGCCACACCGGAAAGCAAGTTCAACCCTCTTCAGAAATCAGCTTATCTGGCAATCATGTTTGTGCTTATGCCGTTCGTCAGCCTAACCGGCATTCTGCTTATGAACATGGGGCCGATGCGGGAAATAGTCATGCTGGTCGGCGGGCTCAAAATCCTGGTTGCTATTCACTTCCTGCTGGCTTGCTCACTGTGCGCCTTTATTTTTACCCATGTTTACCTGGCTACCTTGGGTTCAACACCACTGGCCTATTTCAAACCGATGTGGAGTGGCTGGGAAAAGGTTGAGCATCATGGAACCGAGCATTCACACTAACAACATATAATCTCGCTTTTCTCTGCGGCTGGTCGTACATCGGCATTGAACCGGCTGACCAGCCGCAGAGAAATACTGAGACACCGGTTATGATAAGAAACCTGCTTGGCACCGCACACGGAAAACATCCCGAAACCCCTTCTGGAAACGATATCAAAGGCAACTCGGCACACCAAAAACATCACCCCTGCGAAGCAAAAATTGATGATCTGTACAATAATTCCCGCAGTGGTCTGAGGGGTCTGCTCATTTTCCTGGGTACCAGCGCGATCGCCTTGTATTTCAGCGACCACAGCTTGGCTGGCTCGCTCCCGAGCAACATCATGGATCAACTCGGTTCGACACCTCCCGTCATTCTAATCAATTGCGTATTTGGCGCATCCACCCTCAGTTCACTGGTTCTCATTGCAGGGAGAATCTATAACGATCGTGAGCCAGGTAACACCTCGACCCATCTGTGGTTCAGAGTGTTCTTTTATCTACTGTACTTCGTCTCAGGTGCCCTGGGCGACTACTTCAATGTGGTGTTCATTTCCGGGCTCGTTGTGCTCGGACTTCAGCACTATAATGTCTGGAACTACTACATGCGGGCCATTGAACTATATACAGATAAAAGCAGCAACATGAATACGCACGACAACTGAGATTGAACATCCTATTATTATTCCTGTTACACAGGAATTTTTCTGTTGCACTGGAAGAATCCAATTCCGCCCCACCCCACCAGTTCATCCTATCTAGCTGTATATAAAGCTTAAAGCGATTCCATCCTCATACGAATCCAAACTACCCCTTTTCACCAGCAAACCCTGCACTGAAGGGTTATCAGCAATAACATACTGATATATTTAATAATTGTTTATTATATTATATTTATTAGCATATGCTATACACCTGGCATCCGGATTGCATTTACTTAATCATCTCACGTAATAACAATTTTGTTAAAGGAGCATGTCATGAAAACCAATACACCTACCGGTAGCAAGACTAAAAAAGTAGTCAACTTGATGATTATAGGCATGGTAGCGGCGGGAGCAGCTATTTTTGCGGTCATAAATCAGTCGTCTTCGGAAATGGCATTGATGCCCACACTATTTCTAGTGTTTTTTGGCGCCATCATCACGGTTCAGATAATCCCCGGAGTAGTACTGCTGGGATCAATACTTAAAAGCATCGTCAATCTCGGACGCAAGCAAGTTCCGGTAGAAGTTTCCACTCGCAACAATGCACACAAATGAAAGCAATTATTTTGAATGAAAGCACTCAATAAAGGAGGCGCCATCATGTTACGAAATATATTTGCCACCGCACCCGGAAAACACCCAAAAACCTCTTCTGGAAATGATATTAACGGCAGTGAGGCGCGCCATAACCGTCACACGTTAGAAGCAAACATAGATGTTCTGTACAACAATTCTCGCAGTGGCCTGTGGGGGGTGCTAATTTTTCTAGCTGCCAGCGCAATCGCCTTGTACTTCAGCAAACACAGCCTGGCAGGTTCGCTCCCCACAAATATCATGGAACAGCTAGGATCGACACCTCCCGTCATTCTGATCAATTGCGTGTTTGGTGCATCCACCCTCAGTTCTCTGATTATCATCGCCGGAAGAATCTATAATGATCGGGAACCAGGTAAAACCTCGACCCACCTGTGGTTCAGAATGTTCTTTTATCTGCTGTACTTCATCTCGGGCGCTTTGGGTGACTACTTTAATGTGGTGTTCATTTCCGGACTCGTCGTACTCGGTCTTCAGCACTACAATGTATGGAATTACTACATGCGAGCCATAGAAATACACATGGACAAATGCAACAGCATAAATACTTACAATCGCTGGTTATCTTGAAAATAAGAACGCTTTCACCACCAACCTTGTATCTCCAGCGGATTGGCAACAAATATTATGGGATTGGCCGCAGACGTTGCACCGCAACAAGGTTTTCGACAGGATTCATTAACAAAAATGGCGGTTGATCCTGTATTGATCAACCGCCATTTTTTATGAGGATGGAGAACAAAGCTAAACTTGTGCTATAAAAGTTCAATCAAACGGAGTATAATGTGAACAGATGATGATCTAGAAGAATATGCGGACCAGCAGGAAAGGAGACCAGCCATGCCTCCATTCATTGAACTTATAGTTGTAGTTGTCATAATGATAGTGGCCTGTTTCACTGTGTTCCTGCTAATGTTCTTACTAGCGCTATTTCTGGCCCCTATAGAACGCAGCATCTCCAAGATGATCTGGGCCAAGCCATCTACACCTGCTCCCGCTGCTCCGCATGGGTCGTTCAAGGACTTCAGCAAGAAGCACGTCTAATCCTTCTTATGCACCATGCTATTTGTGCTGCCGCACCATCGTGTTTAGCAGAGTGCCGAATTTATCGACCACATCCGCGACAAGCTCTGCTGTTATCAGCATAGAGAGCGCGCGGCCCACGGATAAGAGCTTTCACTCCGCTATCTTTTCATCGCCTCATCCATGACTTTATATGCACAGAATTCCCCGCACATGGTACAAGCCCCATGATCGGAAACCGGTGAATTAGCCCTGAATTCGCGGGCTTTATCGGGATCCAGCGCCAGTGCGAACTGTCCCTCCCAATCCAGCTTCTTTCTGCACTTGGCCATCTGGATATCCTTGGCCATCGCCCCTTTGACACCTTTTGCAATATCCGCCGCATGTGCTGCTATGCGTGAAGCAATCACTCCGTCGCGCACATCCTGAGCGTCAGGCAGGCGCAGGTGTTCGGAGGGGGTGACATAACATAGGAAATCGGCACCGGCAGCGGCAGCAATAGCCCCACCGATGGCGCAGGTGATGTGGTCATAACCAGGGGCGATATCGGTTACAAGCGGTCCCAGGACATAGAAGGGTGCGCCATGGCAGAGCCGCTTCTGCAACTGGATATTGGTTTGGATCTGATTAAGGGGTACATGCCCCGGACCTTCGATCATGACCTGCACACCAGCATCCTGGGCTCGCTGGGTCAACTCGCCCAGGATGATCAGCTCGTGGATCTGAGCCCGGTCAGTGGCATCGGCCAGACAGCCGGGACGGAAGCCATCCCCCAGCGAGAGGGTCATGTCATACTCTTTCGTAATTGCCAGCAGCTTATCAAAATGCTCGAACAGCGGGTTTTCCTGATTGTTATAGCGCATCCACTCGATTGTAAAAGCCCCGCCACGGGAGACCACGTCCATCAGACGCCCCTCGTTTTTCATACGTTCCACCGTGCTGAGCGTCACGCCGCAATGTACGGTAATGAAGTCTACACCATCCTCGGCATGCTTGATGATGCCGGCAAAAATATCGTCCACGGTCATATCAACGATGGCTTTTTTCTTGACCCGCACCGCATCCAGGGCAGCCTGGTAGAGCGGCACACTACCAATGCAGGCTGTTGTCTCGGCTATGATGGCACGGCGGATTTCGTCCACCGGACCGCCGGTGGAAAGATCCATGATGGCGTCTGCCCCATATTTAACCGCGACACGGGCCTTTTCCAATTCTTTCTGCATGTCGGTGTCATCGGAGGATGAGCCGATATTGGCGTTGATCTTTGTGCGCAGTCCGGCACCAACCGGCAGCGGAATGCCATTGAGGTGTTTGATATTGTGGCAGATGACGATGTTTCCTGCTGCCAGACCGTCACGGATAAATTCGGGCGACACCCCTTCGGTTGCTGCTGCTGCCTGCATCTGCTCGGTGATGACGCCCCTACGAGCGTATTCTAACTGGGTCATAATGGTATCCTTTATCTGATTTGCTGTGCAGCAAGGTAATGGTTGACCGGACTGTGCCCCTTGCCCAGCGGTCGGGCCTGCTGGATGGCCACAGTGATGAAACCTTTGGCCTTTTCCACTGCGAAGGCCAGCGGCTCTCCCTGAGCCAGAAAAGTGGCAATGGCCGAGGCGTAGGAGCAGCCTGTGCCATGAGTGTTGCTGGTAAAGATCCGCTCGCTTGTAAAGGAGCGGCACTCGCTACCATCGAAAAGAATGTCCGTGGAGTACTGCCCGGTGAGGTGCCCCCCTTTGACCAGAACATTGGCGGCACCCTGCGCATATAGAGTCCGTGCAGCTTGTTCCATATCCGCCTCTGAGCGAATCTGGATTCCCAGCAGACGTTCGGCTTCCGGTATGTTCGGGGTCAGCAGGTAGGCTTGGGGCAACAACTGCTCACTGAAGATGAAAGTCGCATCCCGGTCCATTAGTGCCGCCCCCCCCTTGGCAATCATAACCGGATCGATCACCAGCGGCAGCAAGGTCTGGCGCTCCCCCAGCCGTTCAGCCAGAGCGGAGATGATGGCAGGGGTATGCAGCATGCCGGTTTTGATGACATCGATTGGAATGTCGGCCAGCACAGTATCCAATTGGTCGATGACAAATGAAGGTGGCAGTCCGTGGATGGAGGAAACAGCCCTTGTATTCTGGGCCGTCAACGCAGTCAGCACGCTGGCCGCGTAGCTCCCCAGCAAAGAGATGGTCTTGATATCGGCCTGAATACCGGCGCCGCCACCTGAGTCGCTGCCGGCAATTGTCAGAACAGAGCCGCGTGGGAACGAACGGCGGCGGTTGAAAAGCAGCTTCAATTCGGTTGCAGCGATGTCCGGGCGCGGGCTGGAAAGCACCGAAGATATCACCGCCAGGGCATCGGCCCCGGCATCGATCACCCGGCAGGCATTGCTGGTGGTAATACCTCCAATGGCAACAACCGGGAGCTTGATCCGGTAGCGGATGGCAGCCAGCCCTGCTGTACCAGGAATATGTGAGACAGCCTTGCTGTCGGTCGGGTACATGGCGCCGAATCCGATGTAGTCGGCGCCTTCCTGCTCGGCCTGCAAGGCTTCTTCCAGACTGTGGGTCGACCTGCCGACTATCTTTCCGGCCCCCAACAGTTCCCGGGCAGTCCCGACACTACCATCGTCCTGCCCCAGGTGAACGCCATCGGCATCCAGTTCCAGGGCAAGCTGTGCATCGTCATTAATGATGAAGACAGCACCAAAGCTCCGACAGAGTTTTTTCAGTTCGTTGCCTTCGGCCAGACAGAGCTCGCGGTTCTTGCCCTTGGCACGATATTGAAGAACGGATACCCCGCCACGCAATGCCGTTCGCACGCGATGCACCAGGTTATCGCCCTGATCGGTGATCAGATAAACCCCGGCAATAGCAGGCGGCTGTGCCATCTTGTTGACAACGAGCCGAAAAGGTCTGTTACTGTCG
>MHXL01000091.1:5801-24671 GCA_001824455.1 Desulfuromonadaceae bacterium GWB2_53_15 | reverse complement strand
GGCAGCAAGATTTACATGGAGGATTTCTCTGCCGGCCATATCTCGACCGAAGAGGGCAGGGAATTAGTGGAGACTCTCCAGAGAGAACTTGGTAATGCAGAGTTTGAATTCCATGCCGGTGTCGGCTACCGGCACCTGATGGTCTGGCGTGGCGGCAAGGACGGCATGAAGTCGACCCCGCCCCACGACATCACCCGCAAGGCGATTATGGAATTTCTTCCCAGCGGTGATGGTGCGGATGTCGTTATCAACATCATGAATCATGCCCAGATGGTTCTGCACGATCACCCGCTCAACAAGAAACGCAAAGAGCAGGACCACCCGGTAGCCAACTCAATTTGGCTGTGGGGGCACGGCAAGACGCCCAAGATTGACACTTACCAGGATAAATTTGGTCTAAAGGGTGCCGTTATCTCAGCGGTTGACCTGATCAAGGGGATCGGCGTTTGTGCTGGTCTGGACATTATCAATGTGGAGGGCGCCACCGGCTATATCGACACCAATTACCTAGGCAAGGCCCAGGCCGCTCTTCAGGCGTTGGAGAACCACGATTTTGTTTATGTGCATGTGGAAGCTCCGGATGAAGCCTCCCATTCCGGCCGGATGGATCACAAGATTCAGGCCATTGAGGATTTCGACCGCCAGGTGGTGGGAACGGTACTGGAAGGTATCAAAAAATTCAAAGACTATGCCATTCTTTGCACACCGGACCATCCCACACCGGTACATTTGATGACCCATACCTCGGAGCCGGTGCCGTTCATCATCTACCGTGGTGGAGCAGGGCAGGGTAACGGTGCGGCCTCCTATGATGAACAGCAGGCCAAGGCAACCGGTCTGGTTGTTGATGGTCATAAGTTGATGGAGTTGCTGCTGAACTAGGCTAGGAGTGTTTGAAAAAATCAAAGGGCATCCGGTTGAGTTCGGATGCCCTTTGGCGTTTATGCAGATATGCTGTAGGCGGGGTCTGCTATTTGGCATGTGTGTGTCCCTAAGAGCCTGTGGCGAATTCCGGATGGTTGCAGAATTGAGCAGTTTGACAGGAGCCGCAGATGAGGTGGGCTATTTGAAGTTGTCGATGATCCAGCGGGCGATGCTGCGGGAAGGGGGCAAGATGGGCAGGGCGTCCAGCGGGAACCAGCGGGCGTCTTCCAGCTCGTTCTGATCGACAACGATCTCGCCGCCGGCGTAATCGGCCACAAAACCGGCCATGAGCTGGGCCGGGAAAGGCCAGTTCTGGCTGCCCACGTAACGGACGTTCTCGATCTCAATCCCGGTTTCCTCCCGCACCTCGCGGATGGCGCACTCCTCCAGTGACTCTCCGAAATCGAGGAAGCCTGCCACCAGGCTGTAACGGCCCGCAGGCCATTCCGCCTTGCGGGTCAGCAACAGTTCATTGCCGCGCTTGACCAGCACAATGGCGCAGGGGTGGATATGGGGGAAATGCTCGGTGCCGCATTCGCTGCATTTCTTGCCCCAGGTGGCAGATACGCGTTCCGTTTGGGCACCGCAGGCGGAACAATACCGGCTCTGCTGTTCCCAATGGAGGATCTGTTTGGCGAGTCCGGCCAAGGTGAGGGTCTGCATGTCCATTCGCTCTTCGCCGGCATTGAATGGTTCGGCAACAAAGGGTGGGGGCAGGGTGAGCTTGGTGCTTATGAAAATTGCCCGGAGCGGTTTGCCGTGCCACAGGCCGATGCAGACTGGAGTGGTTTTCGGCGGCAATCCTGCCGGCAGACCTCCTTGCGGGAGGGTAAGGCCGTTTTTGTCCTGTATCAGCACGACACTGTTGCCCTGGATGACGGCCCAGGTGCCTTGTTCTCCGGAGTCGTGCGCTGATGGTGGGCGTAGTTCGAAGGTATCCTTGATATAGGCAAAGTTAAAGGGGAGGTTGATTTTCTCGGGGTAGGGCATTGGTTCTCTCACTGACTTTTTGTAGCAATATTCGTGGTTGAAGTCAAGGCGCGTCCATGGGCTTGACTCGTGCCTGATTTATCACCATAATAACCACAATGCTTCCGTTCAAAACTACATCAAAAACCATCGTCGTTTCCCTTGTTCGTCTCTGTCTGCTGCTCTTGCTGAGTTGGTATCTGTTCTGTCTGCTTGTGCCGTCAGGCAGTGGCACAACAGTCCATGATGTATCATTTCCCACCGGCAGCGGCATCAAAAAGCTGGCAACGGAACTGAAGGCGGCCGGGATCATCCGCAGTTCCTGGCACTTTATCCTGATCAGCAGGCTGAGAGGGCAGGCCCACCGGCTCAAGGCTGGTGATTATCGCTTTAACGATGCGATGACAACGTCGGATATCCTGGGTAAGGTTGTCAATGGAGACGTGGATTATCGACGCTTTGCCCTGCCTGAAGGGTACTCCATCTACCAGGCGGCTGAACTTCTGGAGCAGAAGGGGTATTTCAAAAAGGTTGCTTTTCTGGAAAAATGCCGTGACAAGACTCTGCTTGGGCGCTTTGCCATTCCGGCGGCCAGTGTGGAGGGGTATCTTTATCCTGCTACATATAACCTGCCACGAAATGGCAGCGAGGAGCAGTTGATCGGGCAGATGGTGGAACAGTTTAACAAGGTTTGCTCGGAGTTCAAGGGCGGGGAGAACAGGTCTAGTTTGTCTCGTCACGAGGTCGTTACGCTTGCCTCCATTATCGAAAAAGAGGCAGTGTCACCAGAAGAGAAACCGTTGATTTCAGCGGTGTTTCACAACCGGTTGCGAATCGGGATGCCGTTGCAGAGTGATCCAACGGCGGTTTATGGGGTGCGCGCCTTTTCCGGGAAGGTCAGCAAGTCCGATATACAACACCAATCACCCTATAACACCTATCTCGTAAAGGGGTTGCCCCCTGGTCCGATCGGAAATCCCGGACTTGCTGCTTTAAAGGCGGCCCTGCATCCTGCCAATACGCAATTTCTCTATTTTGTCGCCCGCAAGGACGGCACCCACCAGTTTTCCCGCACTCTTGATGAGCACAATTCTGCCGTAAACCGATACCTTAAACATTGATATTAAAACTAACGGGGCTTGTTTTCCGGCATGATGTCGATGATAGTGACTTCGGGTGGGGCCAGGAAACGTAGCGGAGGTCCCCATGTGCCGCTGCCCCTGCTGACATGGAGCAGTGAGCCTGCTGCGGTTTTGGCTGTACCGCCTGTAATCTGATATTCAAGGAGTACCAGAAGGTTAAAAGGAAATATTTGACCCTGGTGGGTATGTCCCGAGAGCTGCAGATCAAACAACCCGTCGCTTGATTTTGCAACAATGGGGCGGTGTTTGAGCAGAAGCTTGAAACGCCCTTGATCGGCTGTCGTGAGCAGGACGTTTTCCAATGGGCCGGCAGATTCCAACCCCATTCTCTTGCGTGCCGGGTCATCAACTCCTGTTATTGACAGGAACGTGCCCACCGAGGTTGTCTCGTTGCGCAGTATTCTGAATCCGGCCTTGCCGGTGAAATCTAATGCTTGGTTGATGCCGGCGTAATACTCGTGATTACCAACCACAGCGAATCTGCCCAGGGGGGCTTTGATCTCTGTCAGCATTCCAGCCATGTTGCCGTGTATATCTAGTGCCCCTTGCCGATTCAGTCTCCCATCTATCAGGTCGCCAGTGGAAACCAGGATATCTGGCCTGGCTGCCTTGACCTGTGTGAGGATGCGTTGCAGGCGCTCTTCACGCACGAGCAGTCCCAGGTGAACATCCGAGATCTGGACAATCCTGATCCGGCCGCTGCCGGCGGTTAGTTTGGGGGTGGTGACGGTCAGGTGTTCAGTTTTTATGTTGCGTGCTTCGAAATAACTGTAAATCGTGGCAGACAGAGAAAGTATCAGGGCAACTTCACAGGTCAGGCGTGCGTTGAGAAAATATGGAAATCTGGCGCCGGTTGAGCGGCACACTGACCAAGCAAGCACCCTGAGGATGTCAGTCAGAAACAGTGCCGAGCAGAATAAGAGGAGGGCACCCATCCAGATATAAGCTGGCCAGGCAAGGAAGGTGGCGATTCTTTTGAAACTGCTCCATTCGAGGAACCTGATTAAAATTGGTGCCGTAGTAGTCAGCACCATTACTGTAGCCAATCTGATCGCAGCAGTTCGCGAGGGATGAAAGGCAATACGCAGCCTGTTGAATGCGTAGGCATGTATAGCCCCGTAGAGGCTTAAAAAGGTTAGTAGGAAGACGGACATTCTACGTGCTCTTTGACGCCTCCAAAGGTTATACGGTGAATGATAGCAGGCCCGAGCTGGCTGATGGCCTCCATGTGGGATGCGCTGCCGTAGCCCTTGTGGCCGGCAAAGCCATAGCCGGGATGCAGCGCGTCCATGTCGCACATAAGGCGGTCGCGAGTTACCTTGGCGATGATGGAAGCGGCTGCAATGGAAAGGCTTAGGGAATCCCCTTTTTTGATGGTCTTCTGGGGGAGGGGAGAATCAATGGTGCTGATGCCGTCGATCAGTAGGTACTCGGGTTGCAGAGACAGGTGTGATACTGCTTCCAACATGGCGTGGCGCGTGGCCTGAAGAATATTGATCTGGTCAACCAGTTCCGGACTGCCCATGCCGATCCCCACGGACAGAGCCTGGGTCATGATGACCTCGAACAGTCGTTCCCGCATTAACGGAGAGAGCTTCTTGGAATCGTCGACGCCGTCAATACGCAACCCTTCCGGCAGGACAACAGCAGCAGCAACCACAGGCCCGGCCAGAGCACCCCGGCCAACCTCGTCAATTCCTGCGATTATCCGGTAGCCTTGTTTCCGGGCATGTTGCTCGAAGGCCAGTGTGTCTACAGGACAGTCTGTGAAGAGCTGGATCTGTTTCATGGTTAGTACTCGAAACAAAAAAGCCCCGCTTGAACGGGGCTTTCATTGTTATGCTTAGGCTGCAGCAACGTACTTTTTCTCGCGGATTCTGGCGGCCTTGCCACGCAGCTTGCGCAGGTAGTACAGTTTGGCGCGGCGAACATGACCGCGGGTCACGACCTCAATGGCTTCCAGGGAAGGGGAGTGGAGCGGGAAAACCCTCTCGACGCCGATGCCGTTGGATATCTTGCGGACCGTGAACGACTCGCGAATGCCACCGTTCTGGCGGGCGATACACACGCCCTGATAAGCCTGGATACGCTGTTTGTCGCCCTCAACGATCTTTACGTGGACCTTGACTGTGTCCCCGACCTTGAATGGGGTAATGTTCTTTTTCATCTGTTCAAATTCCAGAAAATCAATGATGTTCATCGTAGCTTCCTCCTCTATGTCTCTCTGTTTGCTATAATATGAGTCTACTGCAGTCCTCTCAACCGATCGAGCATGATGGCCGCTGCCGAACGAACCGAGAGGTGATTATATTGACCTGCACTGGCTATTGGTTTCAAGATATAGTCTGCTGATTCAAAGCATTCTTTTGTCAACCCCCAGCCGGTCCCGAACAGCAACAGGTAAGGAGTGTCAGGTATTTCCAGCCGTTGCTTCAAGTCTGACACCGCAATGCTGTCAGGCCATTCGCTTGCCCCGGTAATGACGGTCTTTACCGGGTTTTCAAAGCCAGACTGGAAATCGCTGATTGCTGAATCCAGGTCATCGCATATCCTGATAATATCAAGCGCTTCTTTGCGATCCGGATTATAAGTTGCGCCCCAGCCTTTTTGCCAGTGACCGGTTATCCGCTGTGCCAGGTTGCGCTGATCTGCTGAAGGCGTCACAATATAAAATCTGTCCAGGCCATAGGTTCTGGCAGAACGGGCAATATCGTGCACGTCAAGATTAGTCAGTGCGGTAGTAACAACTTCGCGGTGTTTGTTATACACCGGGTAATGTAACAGGGCAATGGACAGATTAGCGAGCAACGGTAGCATCTTTCAGTTCAAGCTCTGCAAGCATCTTTCGATCTTCCTTTGTCAAATCAATATCTGACAGCAGGTCTGGTCGAAGGGTACGTGTTTTACGGAGTGATTCGTTTCGGCGCCATTTCCTGATCAGCTCATGGTTTCCTGAAAGCAAAATATCCGGAACCTTCAAACCTTTGAATTCAGGGGGGCGCGTATACTGTGGATATTCCAGCAGTCCGTCGCAGAATGAATCGGTTGTTGCAGATTCGTCGCTGCCAAGCACTCCCGGAACAAGTCGGGTCACGGCATCCACAATAACCATGGCGGCGATCTCTCCCCCCGAGATGACGTAATCACCCAGGGAAATATCATCCTCCACGTACAAATCTCGAATCCGTTCGTCAATACCTTCGTAACGACCGCAAATGATGATCAATCCGTCACGTGCAGCCAGTTCATCTGCAATCTTATGAGTAAAACGGCGTCCCTGGGGGGATGTCATCACGACAGTTGATGTCGGATGTTGCGCCTTTACATGTTCGATGCAGGCTGAGAGAGGTTCGACCTTCATTACCATGCCAGCGCCACCGCCATAAGGAGCATCGTCGGCTGTCTGGTGACGATCGACAGAATAGTCGCGAATATTATGCAGTGATATGTCAATGAGCTGTTTATCTCTGCCCCGCCTGATGATGCTTTCGTCGAACGGACCAATGAACATTCCGGGGAAGAGCGTTAGTATATTGAACTTCATAGATCCAAAAGGCCTTCCAGCGGGGTAATCAGCATCCTGCCGCCTTCCAGATCAACGCTGCTGATGACGTCGGCAATCGCTGGAATAAGGAATTCTCGCTCTGCACCGCGCACCACATAAATATCATTGCTTCCGGTTTCAAAAATATCAACTATGTTGCCGAGTTCTTCCCCATCGATGGTGGCAACCTTAAGTCCGATCAGGTCCGACCAGTAATATTCGTTGTCTTCCGGTATCGGCAGTTGGCTCCGTAACAGACAAATTTCACTTCCGACGAGCGGCAGAACCAGATTTATCTCGTCCAATCCCATTAGCCCGATCATGAGTTTACCGGCATGGGGGGTAACGCTTTTAAGACCAAACTCCTGAACTTTGCCATCTTTAGACTTCAGAGTAACGGTCTGGACGGCCTGCAAGCTTTCAAGGTTACCCGAAAAAGAGTGAACCTTAAGCATCCCCTTAATCCCATGTGTTCCGACAATCTTCCCCACAGGGATCAGCACATCAGGTTCTTGCATTACTCAACAATCTTGAGGATAGCTTTCTTGTTATCCTTGGTGGATACAGCGTTAAGGATGGTGCGTATAGCCTTGGCGGTACGGCCTTCCTTGCCGATGATGCGGCCCATATCTTCTTTTGCAACGGTCAGTTTAATGACCATCGTATCCTCTTCCATCTCTTCTGCAGCCTGGACCTGTGCGGGGTCGTCGACGAGTGACTTGGCAATGGTTTCAACAAGTGCTTTCATGTCGGTTTCCTCTGCTGATGTAGGATATCCGGCGTGCCGGAGGTGGATGTAGGATACGCTGTTGTCTAGGCTGCCGCCTTGTCCAGGATACCTGCTTTTTTGAGAAGCTGACGAACGGTATCGGTTGGCTGTGCACCCTTGCCGAGCCAAGCAAGAATCTTCTCTTCATTCAGTTTGAAAACAGCTGGGTTTTTAGTGGGGTCGTAGGTTCCCATGTTTTCAATGAATCGTCCATCCCTGCGGCTGCGCTCATCGGCGACTACCACCTGGTAAAAAGGTCTTTTTTTGGCGCCTGCGCGTGCAAGCCTGATCTTTGTTGCCATTGTGAATCCTCCTGAAACATTTTTTTCTGCGATTTTATAAACGGTGAAACTTGTTGTTATCTAAAGGGAAGCATGCCCTTGCCGAGTCCGCCCATACCCTTTAGAAGTCCTTTGGGGCCGAGTTTTTGTAACTGTTTGACCATCTTCTGGGCCTCTGTGAAGCGCTTGAGAAGCTGGTTGATCTCCTGCACGGTAGTGCCGCTGCCTTTTGCAATTCGCAGGCGACGGCTACCGTTGATAATACCATGATTGGCCCGTTCACCGGGCGTCATGGAGCGGATGATGGCTTCGATCCGCTTTAATTCCTTTTCGCTCGGTTGGGCACCCTGCATCTGTTTCATCATCTTGCCCATGCCTGGGATCATGCTCATGATTGATTCCATCGAACCCATTTTCTTGATCTGCTGAAGCTGGGCAAGGAAATCTTCAAGGTCGAACTGGTTCTTCTTGAGTTTTTGTTGAAGCCGGGCAGTCTCATTCTCATCAAAGACCGACTGGGCCTTCTCGACCAGGGTGAGTACATCGCCCATACCGAGAATACGTGAAACGAGCCGGTCAGCGTGAAATATCTCCAACGCGTCCAGCTTTTCACCCAAACCAACAAATTTGACCGGTTTGCCGATGACAGCTTTGATGGAGAGGGCTGCACCACCTTTTGCATCGCCGTCCAGCTTGGTTAAAACAACACCGGTAATGTTCAGGTGGTCGTTGAATCCGCCGGCAACATTGACCGCTTCCTGGCCGGTCATTGCATCAGCAACGAACAGTATTTCAAGCGGAAGAACGGCTGACGCAATTTCAGTCAACTCGTTCATCAAATAATCATCGATCTGGTGCCGACCTGCGGTGTCTAGTATGACTGTATCATAGCCGTTGAGTTCGGCAAATTTCATTGCTGCAGCACAGATGTCAACCGGCTTTTGATCGGCCGTGGATTTAAACACCTCAAGGCCTAGTTGCCGACCGACGGTCATGAGCTGCTCAATGGCAGCAGGACGGTAAACGTCAGCCGGAACCAGCAACGGTCTGCGTTTCAGGCCCTTCAGGTGTCTGCCTAGTTTGCCGCACGTCGTTGTTTTACCAGCACCTTGAAGCCCGACCATCATGATGGCCACCGGTGGTTTTGCCGCCAGGTTGAGGCTGTTGTCCTCGTTGCCTCCCATGACAGACACGAGTTCATCGTGGACAATCCGGATGACCTGCTGTCCGGGAGTCAGGCTCTGCAGCACCTCGGTGCCGGCCGCCTTGCCCCGGACATTTTCAACGAAATCTTTGACGACCTTGAAGTTTACGTCAGCCTCAAGGAGCGCTAAACGCACCTCGCGTAGCGCCTCTTTGATGTTTTCCTCAGTCATTACCCCTTGGCCGCGGAGTTTTTTAAAGACTGATTCAAGTTTTTCAGAAAGGTTGTCAAACATCGTAGTACGTCGTCTCGTTGAATGTAATATTCTAAAAGGGGTTCACTATAAAGTACTGTGTGAATAACTGTCAAGAACTATTTGAATTCTAGAGTTTTATCACCTGTGCAGCACTAAGCAGATTCTCGGCTGTGGAGAGCATGTTGGTTGTGCCGCCGACCCGGAGTTTTTCTTTGCATCCAAAGAAGTCAAGGCAGAGTCCGCAGGAAAGAATCTCTACCCCCATGCCTTTCAATTTTTCCAGAGCCTCCAGCACGTCTGAGCCATCTGTGGTTAGGAAAATGCCGCTATTGAGGAATAGAATGCTGGTTGGTTGGTCTCTGGTTTCAAGCAGGGTGTGGATGAAGTTCTTCATCAGCAGGCGACCCAGTTCTTCAGGCCCTTCACCAAGGCAATTGGAGGTAATCAGCAAAACCCGACCAGAGTTCAGATCTCTGGAAGTGCAGCTTGTTGTAATGTTTACATCGCTGGTAATGGAGAGTGCCCAGGCGCCGGTTTCAATCTGTTCTTCGCTTACCTGGAATCCTCGGTTACGGGCAAAGCGACCAACGTTCTCCCGAGGAGCCCCGTTGTCCAGCAAAACTTGCAACTCCCCATGCTCCTCCAGAGCTTTCTTGACGCTGATTACCGGCGCGGGGCAGGCCATATTCCTACAATCAATGATTTTCATGGGATAAATTCCTTTTCTTTGATCTGCAGGCTTAGGTAGCGCTGGAATCGGTCCAGATGGTTATAAATTTTCCGTTTTCGTATCTGGTGACGAACTCCGGCAGAAGACTTTCGGTCGCCAGTGCCTGCATGATGCAGTCGCGAAAATCTTCGCTGAAGCGTATGGCCAAACCACAATCCGTCAATAATTTACGGGGTGCGGGGATAAGCAGGATCGGCAAGTTCAGAGCCTTGAGGATGCTCTCGGCCTTCATCACCCGGTGGGCTGAATTGAATACCGCCAGCAGGTGTCCTTCTTCTATCATCAAACGGTTCTCCATATTCTCTGTCCTGTTGTACCCATTAGCCGATTGACAAACTGTACATGACTTTCTACTATGCCTGAAAGGAGAGAGGCATGCAAGTGTCGTTAGCCACTGTTGGATTGATATTTCTTGCTTTTGTAATCAGTATCCCATGTGGTTATCTGCGTGAAAATTACACCAAGTTCTCGTTTATGTGGTTTTTGCTGATACATATTCCGATACCGTTTATTGTGCTGCTTCGCATCGGGGCCGGCATCAGCTGGCATGTCATACCCCTGACCCTGGGAGGGTCGATTGCCGGCCAAATTGTCGGTGGAGCTTTGAATCGACGGAGGAAGAGGAATGGCAAAACGGGCTAGAATGAAATTTCCCCAGCCTTTGACGAACCTTCTTGCTCAGGAATTGAAGGGACTGGGGCTGGCGGAACGGCTGCGGGAGGCCGATATCTGGCGGCTGTGGCCCGAGGTGGTCGGTCAGGCAGTGGCCTCACGCGCACAGCCCTTACGCATTATCAATGGGACCCTCACGGTGGCGGTCTCCAGTGGCCCATGGATGCAGGAGTTGACCTTTCTCAAAACGATGATGCAGGAAAAGCTTAACGAACGCTTGGGAAGTGAGGTGGTCAGGGCGATAATCCTCAAGTCCGGAAAGGTTGTCAGCCCCGTTGCTACTGACGAGGAGCCCTCCCCTCCTAAAAAGAAGCTGACTGCCCGACAACTGGCTTTCATCAACGAACAGGCTGCTGCGATTCCCGATGCAGAAACCCGCGCTGCCTTTGCTGCCCTGATGAAGGCCAGCTTTGAAAGTAGCCATTGAGCAGGGAATGAATTCAAAATACCATATGACTGAAAATGCCAACGATGATAGCCAGTGGGATAGCCTCTGTAACCAATGCGGACGTTGCTGCTTTGAAAAGCTGGAGGATGGCCGTGGCAAAATCATCTACACCCAAACCGCCTGCCGCTATCTGGATGTGATCACCCGCCGCTGCAAGGTTTTTGAACGCCGCTTCGAGATTAACCCTGATTGTGTGAAGTTAACAGCAGAGCTGGTCCCTCAATTGAACTGGCTTCCTCCGGATTGCGGCTATCGCCCGGCGCAGGTCAAGTTTACCCGCAAGGAAAATCTCGATCGCAGGAAGCGGGGCAGGCGATAAGCCATGAACTGGCATGTCTATATAATCCTCTGCTCGGATGGTTCACTCTATACTGGCATTACCACGGATCCGTTACGGCGCTTCCATGAACATGCAAACGGACGTGGAGCAAAATACTTTCGCGGTCGTCAAGCGCTGCGTGTAGTGTATCTGGAAAATGACCACACCCGCAGCACAGCCGGCAAAAGGGAATTGAAGATCAAGGAGCTTACCCATGCCGATAAATGTATTCTTGTCACCAATTTCGGAAAAGGTGGTTTTCAGGAATTGACCCCGGAACCTGAACTAGTGCCGAAACTAACCTGATTGTGTTGGAAGGGAAAATATGCCCAACAATAAAAAGTTCGCCATCACAGCCTTTGTAGGGACTATCCTCTTATTAGTCATGTTCGGCGTAAAAGCCTTGCTCTATGCACCCCTTTTCCTTGTTGTCGGACTGGTCATGCTTTTTCTGCAGCCAAGCCCTGATAAAAAGGATAAGTCTGGCTCGCATAGGTAAATAGAAAAGCCCCGCTTCTACGTGAGAACCGGGGCTTAATGCTACAGGAATGCCGAACAGTGTTAAGCTCTGGTCAGCTGACGGTACTTGATGCGATGCGGCTGTTCGGCCGCCGCCCCCAATCTCCTTTTCCGGTCTTCCTCATACTCCGAGTAGTTTCCGTCGAAATAGACCACGTTTGAATCCCCCTCAAAGGCCAGGATGTGGGTGGCTATGCGGTCCAGGAACCAGCGGTCATGGCTGATGACCACGGCGCAACCGGCAAAGTTCTCCAGCGCCTCTTCCAGGGCCCGCATGGTGTTCACATCCAGATCATTGGTCGGTTCGTCCAGCAGCAGCACGTTGGCCCCGTCCTTTAACATCCGGGCCAGGTGCACCCGATTGCGTTCACCGCCCGAGAGCAGGCCGACCTTTTTCTGCTGATCAGAGCCGGAGAAGTTGAAGCGGGAGACATAGGCCCGGGAGTTGACTGCGATCTTGCCGAGCTGTATCTGCTCGTCACCCCCGGAAATGGCCTCCCAGATGGTTTGGTCCTGCTTGAGCGCATCGCGGGACTGGTCCATGTAGCCCAGTTTGACCGTGTCACCAATGCGGATGGAGCCGGTATCGCACTGCTCCTGCCCGGTGATCAGGCGGAAGAGGGTTGTTTTGCCGGCCCCGTTGGCGCCGATCACTCCGACGATGCCGCCCGGCGGCAGGTTGAAGGTCAGTCCCTCATACAGCAGACGGTCGCCATAGCCTTTGGCCACATCGTTGAACTCGACCACGATCCCTCCCAGGCGCGGTCCAGGCGGGATGTAGATCTCCAGATCCTTGGCGTGCTTTTCGCTTTCCTGCGTCAGTAGCTCCTCGTAGGAGCTGATGCGGGCTTTGCCCTTGGCGTGGCGCCCCTTGGGCGACATCCTGATCCACTCCAGCTCGCGCTGCAGGGTTTTCTGCCGCTCGCTGGCGGTCTTCTCCTCCACTGCCAGCCGGCCCTGCTTCTGCTCCAGCCAGGACGAGTAGTTGCCCTTCCAGGGGATGCCCTCGCCCCGGTCCAGTTCCAGAATCCAGCCGGCCACATTATCCAGGAAATAACGGTCATGGGTCACGGCGATGACTGTGCCGGCGTAGCTGTGCAGGTGGTGCTCCAGCCAGGCCACGGTCTCGGCGTCCAGGTGGTTGGTCGGCTCGTCCAGCAGCAGAATGTCCGGTTTTTTCAGCAGCAGGCGGCAGAGCGCCACGCGGCGCTTTTCACCGCCCGAGAGGGGTTGTACCTTCGAGTCGCCAGACGGGCAACGCAGTGCGTCCATGGCCATCTCCAGACGGCTGTCCAGGTCCCAGGCATCCATATGATCCAGTTTTTCCTGAAGCTCGGCCTGTCGCTCGCACAGCTTTTCAAAATCTGCATCCGGTTCAGAAAACTTGTCGGTAATGGCGTTGAATTCCGCCAGCAGGTCAACGGTTTCCTGCACGCCTTCCTCCACGATCTGGCGCACGGTCTTGCTCTCATCCAGATGCGGTTCCTGCTCCAGGTAGCCGACCGTATAGCCCGGAGAAAGCACGGCCTGACCGTTGAAATCCTTGTCAACCCCGGCCATGATCCTCAGCAGTGAACTCTTGCCGGAGCCATTCAGGCCCAGGACGCCGATCTTGGCACCGTAGAAGTAGGAAAGGGAGATGTCCTTGATAACCGGTTTCTTATCGTAGAACTTCGATACCCGCATCATGGAGTAGATGATCTTGTTTGGTTCAATTGCCACGCTATTGCCTCCTCGGGGTAAAATATCTGCTACTTTTACACGTCCAAATAAGGTGCTGTCAATTGCTTTGGCGAAATATGCGCAAGCATTTGCTTGACAAACAGGATTAAAAAGGTATTATTTGTTTTGTTGGTGCGATTATATTTGTCAAATTTAAAGAAAAGGAGACGACCATGAGCATTAACCTACAGGAGGCCATTAAACGTTCGATTCAGACTGAAAAGAACGCTATGAATTTTTACCAGTTGGGTGCCCGCCAGATGAAGGACCCGGATGCACGCCGGATGTTCGAGATCCTGGCCCGCGAAGAAAGGGAACATGCCGGTCATTTTTATAAAATATACCGCGGGGGCGATATTCCATCTCTGGAGGCGTTTTTGGATATTCCGGCCGACAATGAGTCCAACTGGATATCCTCCCTGAGCGATCTTATTGTCGCTGATTTCAGCGAGCAGAAGGCGCTGGAACTGGCCATGGACAAGGAGAAGAAATTGGAGGGGGCGCTGCGTGATACTGCCGCGAAGGTTGACGATAGTGAAGTGCGGGCCGTGTTCGAGCTGAATGCTCGCGAGACCCACAACCATTACCTGTTGATCGAGGCCGAATACTCTCGCATCATGGGCATGGTGGACGAGACGGATATGGATATCTATGTGCGGGAGTAGCTGATTTTAGTGCGGTAAGGGTTCTGTTTATATGAAAATAGCCGCTCCCGTTATGGAGAGCGGCTATTTTCATGCCTGCAGCAACCAACTTACTGGTACTGGATGTACAGAGGTTTCGGGTTCAGTCTGAGTACTTCCTTGGGTGTCATCAACGGGTCGCCCTTCTTGGTGTCGTTGTGGTAGAAGAGCTTGAAGCCGGTGTACTGAACCGGTTCGGCTACCACATAGTCCTTGTACGAGTCCCGCTTCAGCCAAGGCGCGCCCCAGCCGTCCATATGCATGACGATCTGCACCTCGGGTCGCAGCACTATGCCCCGGGAATTGGTGACGCCGTTGCGCGTGAAACGGTGCACCGTGAACACCTTGGGAGGGAGATTGTATTTTTTGACCAGGTCTTTCAGGTAGCCGGAGGCGTAGTTTATATCCGCCGCATCATAGGTGCCGATCTTCTTCCCCGGCTTCGCGCCGCTCTTGATCAGGTTGAACTCCGGGTCGATCCCCAAGTGCACATCCGGATTCTTCAACAGCCACTCGAAGCGCGGCAGGATCGTTCGGATATCGTCATGGCCGGTCTGAATGTCGATAAAGAGCAGGGCATTTGCTTCCTTGGCCCAACCATATACCTGGTTGACGATGTTGTCAGGGATGATCATCCGGTATTTGCCGGATTTTCCCGGCTCGCTCTGTGCCACCACCGCGATCAGATGCAGAGCTGGCTGCACCGGTGTCGACGGATCCGCAGTCTGCCAACGGGCCGCTTCCCCCTTCAGTCGGCGCAGCATGTCGTCCTTCGGGAATTCTCCCAGTGCTCCCATCCGTTTGGAGAGCGGGTTGCCGTAGTAGGCCACGATGCGCTTCTGCGGCAGGATTGCCCCCGGCAGCGGCGTGGGGCCTTTTCCCGGCCAGCCATGTTTTCTGGCAAATTCCGGATCCTCTCCTGCGTTGTATTTGATTTTGGGTGCCGTGATTTCAGCAGGTTTGGCGCTGCGGATGGAACTGGTTGTGGAAGTGAATGCCGCCACAGTTCTTTTTGCGGTGGTACTTGTCGCAAAGCTTGCTGCCGCCGTAGCTGCAGGTGCGGCTTCATTCGCAGTCTTGACCGCTGACAGGTCGCCGGCCTTGTCGCTGCGGCAGCCCGTCAGGGTGAACGGCAGAACAATTGCAGCCAGCAGCAGGGCGGCAATTGTCTTGGTGGATACAATATATTGCGGGTGTTTCACAAAAACTCCTTTAAAAATAAATAAAAACCACAGGAGGTGTCCCCTGTGGTTCACATCTGTATTTATACCATTTTACAGGCTGCCGGAGCAATGAGGAAAAATGGTGGGGCTGTGGAAAATTATGTGTGCTGCCAGTTTTTTCACGCCGCCCCCGGCTGTTACCCATTTATGCAGGTCATCTCGTAATGTTTGAAAGCACCCCGGATGCTCAACCGCAGCAGATCGTCTTCCCATGGCTTGATGATGAATTTGAAGATGGCGCCGTGGTTGATGGCATCGCTCAGCGAGTCCATGTCGGCAGCGCCGGAGAGCATAATGCGGACAATGTCGGGGTATATCTCCTTGACCCTGCGCAGAAACTCCGTGCCGTTCATACCGGGCATGCACATATCTGAAACCACGGCACCGATCCGGTTGGTGGCCAGCAACTCAAATCCTTCCACGGCACTGCCGGCGGCAAGGATCTTGTAACCCTCGCCATCCAGCATACGTTTCAAGGCTGCAATAACATGCGCTTCGTCGTCCACCAGCAACAGTGTCCTGTCCCGGTGGCCGCCCCCTTCCGCTGGAAACTCCAGGCGCCGGTTCTCGCGCAGCATCTGTTCGAACTCCCCGGAAGGCACCGGTCGGCTGAAAAGAAAACCCTGCATGTCATCGCAGGAATTGGAGCGGAGATAGCCCAGCTGTCCTTCCGTTTCAACCCCTTCGGCTATCACCCTGAGATTCATGCTGTGACCCATGGCAATGATGGCCCTGGCTATTGCCGCGCTGTTGGGGTCACTCGTAATGTCGCGCACAAAGGAGAGGTCGATCTTTAGCTTATCGAACGGAAAGCGTTTCAGGTAGCTCAAGCTGGAATAACCGGTGCCGAAATCATCCATGGCAAGCTGCACCCCCAGTACCTTCAGTTCTTTGAGGATTGTCGAGACCCGTTCCACATCGTGCATGACAAGGCTTTCGATGATCTCGATCTCCAGGTAGCGCGCCTCCAGGCCGGAGTCCAGCAATGCCTGGGCGACTCTTTCGACCAGATCCTCCTGCCGGAACTGGCGGGGTGAGAGGTTGACCGCCATCACCAGCGGAGGGAGCCCCGCATCCTGCCAAGCCTTGTTTTGCGCACAGGAGGTCCTCAATACCCATTCGCCGATGGGAACGATGAGCCCTGTTTCTTCCGCCAGGGGGATGAATCTGTCCGGCGGAACCAGCCCCAGTTCCGGGCTCTGCCAGCGGATGAGCGATTCCATCCCGGTGATTTGGCCGGTGGCGAGGTCGACCTGCGGCTGGTAGTGGAGGATCAACTCGTCCTTTTTCAGTGCCTGGCGCAGGTGCTTTTCCATGGTCCAGCGCGCGCCGGCCTTGTCGTTCAGTTCATTGGTATAAAACAGAAAGTTGTTGCGTCCGAGCTCCTTGGCGCGGTACATGGCGGCATCGGCATTCTTCAGCAGCGTCTGCACGTCGGCGCCGTCTTTTGGGTAGATGCTGATGCCAGTACTGCACGTGACGATCAGCTCGTGCTCGCCGGTCTTGAAAGGCTGGCCAACGGCCTCCTGGATCCTTCTCGCCGCATCAGCCGCATCAGCGCCATCTGCAAGGTCGGGGAGAATGACGACGAACTCATCGGCGCCGTGACGCGCCACCGTATCGATAGAACGCAGGCATTGCGCAAGGCGCTTGGCCGTGGACTTCAGCAGTTGGTCCCCTGTATCCTGACCGAGGCTGTCGTTTATGAACTTGAAATGGTCTAGGTCGATGAACATGACCGCAGCCTGCTGGTGATAGCGACCGGCGTAGGAGAGTGTCTGAGTGAGGCGATCAGCAAGCAGGTTACGGTTGGGAAGGCCGGTCAGTCCATCATGATTGGATTGATATTCCAGTTGTTCCTCATACTGTTTGCGTTCGGTGATGTCGTTCAAAATGCCTACGAAGTTGGTGACGCGGCCGCTCTCGTCCCGTACGGAAGAGAGGGAAAGTTCGTTCCAGAAGAGGCTTCCGTCCTTGCGGTAATTGCGCAGCACGGCGCTGCCTTCGCGCTGCTCACGCAGCGCAGCACGGATCTCTTCCAGCCCCATCTGTTCGCTATCTTCCCCCGCCAGAAATCTGGGGTTACGGCCAAACACTTCCTGTGCGCCGTAGCCTGTCATACGCTCGAAGGCCGGGTTAACATAGATGATCGGGTTGTCAGGCGCATGGGCGTCGGTGATCATGATGCCGTTGCTGCTCGATTCAACGGCCTGGTGGCGCAGGCGCAGGGCATCCTCGGCGCGCCGGTGCTCGATGTTGGAGCGCTGCGACAGTATGCCGTAAGAGAGGTCGTTCGCCAGGTCGCCAAACAGCTTGAGCTCTTCGGCGCCGAATTGTTCAGGATCCGCGGCATGGACATTCAAGGCACCGTAGACCACGCCCCACTTCCCCTTCAAGGGCAGCGCGACGGAGCAGGCACAGCCATGCATTGACTCGACGTCGAGCCACGCTTCGTAAGGAGGTTCCATTGTGCAGCTCTCAGTATCGGCCGCAACGGCAACGATTGCCTCGGCAACGGAACAGCGAGCCGTAGGAAAGCGGCGGCCGGCAGCTCCCGGACAGTCGTATTCATGCGCAGCATGGGCCGCGGGGTATATCCCTCCGTCTTTCACATATCCAACCCATGCCAGACGGTAGCCGCCCACTTTTACGATTTCGCTGCAGATGCTGTTAAGGAGCTGAGGTTCGCTGGTGGCGTGCACCAGGACCTCATTGCACTCGCTAAAGAGCCGCAGGGAGCGGTTCGACCTCATGAGCGCCTCTTCTGCCAGCTTCCTTTCGACGATTTCCGCTTCCAGAGTCCGGTTGGCCTCAGCCAGCTCGCCTGTGCGCTGCTCCTGCGCCAGACCCGCCATCCGCAGAGCCTCCCAGGCCTGCTGCTTTTCAATAGCCCGCCTGATCTGGAGCATCAGCTGCTCCATTTCATACGGTTTGATCAGGTAGGAGAAGGCGCCCTGATTGGTTGCCTCGATGGCTGATTCGAGGGTGGCGTTTCCGGTAAGGATGATCGCCTCCGTAGAGGGGTGCTCGGTCCTGGCCCTTGCCAGCACCTCAAGCCCTGGGATGTCGGGCAGTCCCAGGTCGATCAGCACCAGATTGACAGGTTTTTCACCCAGAATTGCGAGACCTTCCCCGCCGTTCCCGGCCGTCAGGATTTCGTACCCTTTGACCCTGAGGATGTCGGCCAGGGTTTTCCTCATGCCCGTATCATCATCGATAATAAGAATTGCTGCTTTATCCATCATCCCACCTCTGTCTCGTCGGAAGTTACGCCCGGAAAGCCGGGCATGGGGATTTCGAGTAACTCAACTGACCGCTCGACCCTGTTCCTGCCACTCTCCTTGGCCCGGTAGAGGGCTTCGTCAGCCTTTCTGACAAGGGTTTCCTTGTCCGGCATGTCATCTGTAAACGAGGTAACCCCCAGGCTGATCGTAACGTCGGTTTCCGCCTGCACCGCCATCCGCAGCCTTTCGGCGACTTCAGCCGCCAGGGCCAAGTCCGTTTCGGGAAGCATGCAGATGAATT
>MHXL01000091.1:0-5790 GCA_001824455.1 Desulfuromonadaceae bacterium GWB2_53_15 | reverse complement strand
TGGCCAGCAGCCGGTCCCCCCCCATGTGACCGCGCGTGTCGTTGTAGTTTTTGAAATGATCGATATCCAGCATGATGACCGAAAGTTTTTCCTGGTACCTTTTAGCCGCCTCGAAGCTCTTTTCCAGCTGAATCTGGAGAAAACGCCGGTTGGCAAGGCCGGTGAGGGGGTCGTGGAGTGAAGAAGATTTCGTCTCCTCGTAGAGCCTGGCATTGCTGATGGCAATACCTATCTGGTTTGCCACGGAAGAAAGGAGTCTGAGCACCTGGTCGCTCACCTCTACATCCGGCTGGACGTAGAGGGAGAGAATGCCGACGACCTTGTCGATCGCCTTCAGGGGTATGATGAGGCGCCCGTAAGGGGTCATCTCGGGATCGCATCGGGGATGTCGCCCGCCCTCGATAAAGTTTCGCAAGAAAACAATCTCTCCACTCGCCGCGCATGAGCCGCAGAGGCACTCTCCCTTGGAGATATCACTGCACGGTTTCAGTATGGTTTCGGAGAGGCTGAGGAAGGAGGCAAGCCGGAGCTTTCCCCCTTCGGCGAGAAAAATCGCCCCCTTTATCTCAAACGGAAAGATTCCCGTTCCGGCCAGGGCCTGCAGGATTTCAGGGAGGAGTTTCTCCATATCGATGGTACGGCTGATGACAAGTGAGACTTCATAGAGCGCCTTCAGTTCAATATTCATCCTGGACAGCTCGATATGATGCTCGGCAATCTCCTTATCAGCCTGTAGTTTTTCGATCGCACGCCGGATGTGGTTGAGGAGCTGGTCGATTTCGTACGGCTTGACCAGATAGGAAAAAGCCCCCCTGTTGGTAGCCTCGACAGCCGAATCGATGGTGGCCTGTCCGGTCAGGACGATCACTCCGGTCAGGGGGGAATCGGCCTTGATCCTGGCCAGCACCTCCAGTCCCGGTATGCCAGGGAGCCCGAGATCGAGCAGGACCAGGCCGACTCTCTGCCCCAAAAGGACGGCCAGCCCCTGCTCTCCGTCTTCAGCTGTCAGGGTTTCATACCCTTTGACCCGGAGAATATCGGCCAGAGTTTTTCTCAGGTTCGGATCATCATCGATGATCAGGATTCGTGGCTGCTCCATCATACCACCTCGCAATTGAACGGTTCTCCCTGGAGCGCGTTGGACTTGCTGCGGCTGATATCCTCGATGAGAACGATCTCCTCTTTCCCGAGAAGCGAGAAAAATGAGAAGATCGGCTGAAAATCAATCGGCTTGCCGAGGACCGCGGCCGCCCCATGCAGCTTCGCCTCAGCCACCTGTTCAGCGGTGGCGTTGGCGCTCATCAGCACCACCGGGGTGTCGGGAGATGCACCCTTGATCATCTTCAGGGCCTTAACACCGTCGATTCCGGGCATCTTGATGTCCATCAGCACACAGTCGAAATCATTCCCCTTCACCATCTGTACGGCCTCCTCTCCGCTGTAGGCCGGCAGGGCCTCATACCCCTTGAACAGCAGGATGTCGCAGATGGTCTTGACCATCCGCAGTTCATCGTCCACCACCAGAACCTTCAGTTTTTTACTCATATTTTGTTCCTCTCTATCGGCAGTAAAACAGTAAAGGACGTTCCCTTCCCCGGCTCGCTCGCCACCTCGATTCGACCGTTATTGGCCTCCACCAGGTTTTTGCAGACCACCAGCCCCAGCCCGATCCCCTTGGCCTTGGTGGTGAAGAGCGGCTGGAAGAGCTTCTTCATGTTCTCCGGCATAATCCCCGCACCGGTGTCGGCGACAGAGATGGCAATGAAATCCTGTAGGGGTGCCCCTTGCGGGTACCCTGCTTGGGCAGGCACAGATGGGGCAGGCGCAAGGCCTGCCCCTGCAAAACGTGCACCGATGCGTAAGGCGCCGCCGTCGGGCATCGCCTGGACGGCGTTCATGATCAGGTTTTGCAGCACCTGTCCCATCTGCGGCGGGTCGACCCTGAGAAGGGGCAGGTTGTCAGGAATTTCGATTTGAAGCTCGATGTTTTCCGGAATCGCGCACCGGCCGAGACTTTCATCGGTTAACTCACGGGCCGTGATCGCTTTTGTCTGGGGAGTCTTGGTCCGGGCGAAATCGAGCAGGTCGGTGATGATTCGCAGGGAGTTGTCGATCTCTTGTTTGATGATATCCAGATATTCCTTCGTGGTTTCGTCAGCGTCGGAATGAACCAGCTTCAGGAAATAGACGGCGTTGCTCATTACCCCCAGGGGATTGCGCAGCTCATGCCCCACGCTTCCCGAAAGCTGGCCGAGGATGGAGAGCTTCTCCTTGCGCACCAGCTCTTCCTGGGCATCGAGGAGCTGCCTGGTGCGTTCCTCCACCTTGTGCTCCAGCTCTCTGTTCAAGCTGCGCAACTCTTCCTCAGCCTCCTGGCGCTCAGCGAAGTTTTCGGCATACATCAGGGACTTTTCCATCTGGCGGGCAAATATGGTGTAGAGACGCCGCTCCCTGTCGCTTAACGGACGTGAATGTTCCATGAACAGCAGGCCAAATTCACTGAAAGAAAAACAGAACTGATTGAGGCCCCCCCCTTTTGTTTTTGCATCTATATCCGCGGGATTTCTGAATCCCCAGGACGCGACCACTCTTTGCCCCTCTCCCTTCTTGCGCAGCCAGGCAAAATATCGAATCCCAAAGAGTCTTGATGCCTTTTCAATAGCATTGCGGCCGATATTTTCCTCCGAATCCAGAAGCTCAAAAGAAGATATTTCGTGAAGAATGGCCAATTCTGCAATTATTTTTTCATGTTCCGCGAACGCCATTTTTAAAATCCGCCGCTTAAAGTCCCACCTACTGCAATTCCGATTGTCTTGTTGTGAAGGAACGGAACATCTTCAAAGCAGCCAACCTCGCCGAACGTCAGGACGCCGATGAGCGGGACCTGCGCGCCTATCGATTCATGCATGACCTTCAATTCCTTGCCGAAGTCGTCACCCATCAGCAGGTAGCGGGAGATACACTCGCATACCAGGGCGAATTGCGGGTTATCCACCCCGGCAGCAGCCTGCTTTGCAACCGTTCCGGAGGTTTCGATCAACTCCTCGATCTGTCCTTGCATGATGCTTCCCACTGCATTGTTCGGCACCTCGGTGACGAAATCGATGGTCCGGTCCGGATTAAGTGCCAATGGGTCCCGGATAAAATAGTTTCCGGAAATATCCGGAAAACCGAGCGGGTTTTTCATGCCATATTCGGGGAATCTGTCCGCCGTGATTTCCTTGAAGCGCTCTGCATACGCATCAAAAGCCGGTCTACCGTCAATCTCCAGCAGCTTTTTACCCTGGGCCATAGTGATGACCAGCGGGTCTCCGACCGGCTTCCAGCCATGACCGATCGCAGTCCGGATTTCAATGCCGCTGACCAGGGCGACAGAGAGCGAATCGGTCCCCATGCCCCTTTCCGAAAACTGGTACGTTTTGAAGAACCTGAGGTTATCCCCGGCGCCGCCGCCCACATAGCGGTATTCCGGGCCCAATCGGTTGTATAATCCGCGGATCATTTCCGCGATGTTCGAGCTGAAGCCGTCCGGGAAAACAAAGACTGTCCCGCTCTCGATCCCGCTGGCAAGAAGCTCTTCCCCCGCACGCTCTCCGGCCGCATAGGGGTCATTGCTCAGACCTGTCTGAAAAGACGTGGCCGTGCGGATCTCTGCGCCTGCCAGGGTCAGCACACCAACCCCGTTCATGTAAAGTTGGTCGCCGAAAATTATCCCGCCGGCGCAAATACCGATCAGACAGGAATCACCGATCACCTCCTTCACCGCATTGTAAACCGACTCCTGCTCATAGTTGTCTGTAGTGAACAAGAACGTCAAAGCCGGTTTGCCGGAAGCTTTGACCGCCTCCTCGGCAGTTTTTTTTCCGGCGCGCACGGAATCGTCCAGCCCGCTGTACGATGCTCCTGCTTTCATGTGATGTTCCTCCTTGGTGAAATGAGTCTTTAGGCAGCAGTTTCAGGTCTCAACAAGTGCTTGTTTGAGCTTGTCTTTCATCCTCTCAGGCGCAATTACCGGTGTTTCAAAAACATTAGTTCCAAATGCCAGGTACAAAAAAACCGGGCTGCAAAATATCATCGGATATTTCGGCAACCCGGCTGTCTCAGTGAGACCCTATGGCTTTCCGTCCCATCCTTGCGGATGGTTTAGTATTATCGTCAAGATACGATTAAATAGGCATATTTTTAATCGTATCTCCAGCCTGGTGGACAAGTCAAAGAAAAACATTCTAATTGTAAGCGGCAAGCAGGATCAAACGGCTCATCTAACGTTGGTCAATATGTTATTTAGTTTGTACGGCCCAGCTGTTGGTATACTGTCGGTCAACCATCTCGGGCAGATCACCGCCGTGACGATCTCCTTCAACATCAAGCCGGAGGTCCCTCTGGGTGATGCAGTGACAGCCATCGAGAAGGAGGCAAAATCTCTGCCTTCTACCATCACGACCGGTTTCCAGGGAACGGCCCAGGTCTATAAGGCTTCCACCAAGGGATTGGCGCTGTTGCTGATCATTGCCATTCTCGTTATCTACATAGTGCTCGGCATTCTCTATGAAAGCTATATCCACCCGCTGACGATTCTGTCGGGCCTGCCGTCGGCCGGTTTCGGTACCCTGATCACGCTCTTGATCTTCGGCAAGGATCTCAACCTGTACTCCTTTGTCGGCATCATCATGCTGGTCGGGATCGTCTTGCCGATTGCAATCGGCTTTGGAGCCGGAGCGGAATCGCGGAGAGGACTGGGTCTGGCGGTGGTCGGAGGCTTGCTGGTGTCGCAACTTCTGACACTCTACATCACGCCGGTAGTCTACTATTACACGGATCAGATGCAGACCAGGTTCATGAATCGTATTCGCAAGTCTAAGTCGTTGAAAAATGGCGATACGAATGCTATCATACAAAAACTTGATTGAAGTCGCTTCGCAGGTCTGCTTGTAGGTGCAGGTGAGGAACATGGTTAAAGAAACGATCGAGATAAAAATCCTCCATGAAATCGAATACAAGGTCATCGGCAATGCCTTCGGGGTCCTGATTGCTACGGGTGGCCTGCTGGCTGGCACCATGGTCCGGCAGCGCAGCTTCGAATACTGGCAGGAGGACATCGTCCTGATCGCTCTGCTGGGAATTATGTCGTTCAATCTGATGCGTAGCTTTGTGGCTGCCATGACTGCTTATCAGGTTGTACCGGTCAAAACGCAGCCTGCGCGTCATCGGGAGAATGTCCAGCCCGATCAAGCGGTTGTCGCCCAGATTCCTGCGCCGGTGAAGTATACGGCTGAACAGGTGATGGACGAGGTTGCCAAGCGGATCGAGTCGCAAAAGGCTGATGCGATTAAGAAAAATAAGATGGTTAATTCATAAGACCTATGCCAGAACCCAAGAAACTAACCCTTGAAAACGTAGCCCTGCTGCTCCAGCGCCGGGGACTTCTCTCCCCTGACCAGCTAAAGGATATTCTCTCGCGGGGGAAGACCCAGGAAACCCGCCTTTTTTCCCATCATCAGGCAGGTGCTTCACGCAGGGTTCATCCCGGCGCCGATGTTGTTTCGCCAGCGGAGGTGATTGCCTCCTTTAATCAGGAAATTCCCGGCACCAGCGGAAAACTCCTCAGCGAGGACGCCATCACTGAGGCTATTGCCGCCACAGTGGGAATGGCCTACCTCAAGATCGATCCGCTTAAACTCAACTTGGACGTTGTTACTACCCATATTCCCCGCCCCTTTGCCCTGCGCAACCTGATTGTTGCGGTGGCGGAAGATAGCAGAGCCATAACGGTTGCCGTAGCGGATCCCT
>MHXL01000090.1:539-8083 GCA_001824455.1 Desulfuromonadaceae bacterium GWB2_53_15 | reverse complement strand
TCATGGACATTTTTCTCGACTACCGTTTTGATGAAAGTCCGATGACATCGCAACTTTCTACTGCCACCCTGCGTATAATGGAGGATTGCAAGGTGACTTTCTACGATGCCGTTTATCATTCTGTGGCTCTTGATAAGAATGCCACTCTTATAACAGCTGATGTCGCCTATTACCGCAAAGCCAATCAGCTTGGCAATATTATCTTGCTGGAAAATCTTGCCTGATCCTTACGGATTATTGTCGGGTTTCGCGATATGGCTGCTCTACGCAACCTACGATAATAAAATGCATTGTGAGCTGAATACATGATCCTCACCCTGACTCCATCCGGCCACCTGGTGATAATTACCCAGGATGCTTTGAAAAATGACGCTGCCGTACCCTTTCGAGCCGAAGTTGTCGAACAGGCTTTCGCGGATTCACATGCGGCCGGGATCATGGCTTTATCCGGGGGGAAATCATCCCCGGACTGGCCGCTGTCCTGGCTGTTCTGGCGAGACTTCGGCATACGCTACCTTCTGCTGCTCTGCCAGACCCAGCCAAACTCGGAGCGCCTTGAACCGCTCCCTCCTCCCGATGCTTCGATCCTTGCCCAGCTGACCCTGAGCATACCCCCCATGCCGGGCGCTGAATACTGCACTCCGGATGTTATTGCCGCCATCTGGGCCGACCTCGATAGGTGGGCGATGGATTCGATTGTCCGACATGCGGAGGGTCTGGCCGGCTTCCTGCACCAGTACGCGCCACTCTGGCGTCAGGTGGGACGGGTCTGTTTTCATCTGGCCGAAAACAAGCAGGATCCCGAATTCCCCTTTGCCTTCATGGCGACCTACATACCCCGACTGGGCAAGAATGCCCGCGCCCAGCATCTGCCGCTCAGCCAGGCGCTGGCTGAATACGCCGGCGCCAACAACCGCGCAGCGCTGCTGCGTTTGCTGGAACCGGTTCACGATGCCGGCACCCGTTGCGAATGGGTGCGGGATCTGCTGGATAACGGCGATATCTATCATCCGCTGGCCTGGACGCCGGAGGAGGCCTACCCGTTTTTGAAGGATGTGCCTGCCTTGGAGGAGAGCGGCCTGGTGGTGCGTCTGCCGGATTGGTGGAAAAGGCGTCCCCGCCCCCGTGTGCAGGTTGCCATTGGCTCTAACGTCGGAGAATCCCTTTCTGCGCGGGCCTTGCTGGATTTCAGGGTACAGTTGACCCTGGAGGGCGTCGACCTCACGCCGGAGGAGATCGCCGCTTTGACAACGGCCGGGGAGGGGCTTGCCTTTCTGCGGGGCCAGTGGGTCGAGGTGGATGGCGAAAAATTGCGTCAGGCGCTGGAACAGTGGCAACGGGTCGAGGCAGAGGCTGGTGAGGATGGTCTTTCATTCGTGGAAGGGATGCGCCTGCTGGCCGGCGCCCGGCGCGACCTGTCCGGCAATGATCCCATGCTGGATGAAACCGGCTGGGCCTTTGTGGAGGCGGGCGACCGCTTGCGGGAGATGCTGGCCGGATTGCGGGAACCGGCCAGGCTGACCGCCGTGCAGGCCGATTCCAGTTTGCAGGCTGTTCTGCGCCCCTATCAGCAGACCGGCCTCAACTGGCTCTGGTTTCTGTCGGAGTTGGGGTTGGGCGCCTGCCTGGCCGACGACATGGGACTGGGCAAGACCATCCAGGTTATCTCGCTGCTGTTGGCGCAAAAGGGATGTGCCGGGAGGTCCGCTCCCAGTCTGCTGGTGCTGCCGGCTTCGCTGCTTTCCAACTGGAAAAGCGAGCTGGACCGTTTTGCACCGTCGCTGTCGGTCGTCTGCCTGCATCCGTCTGAGACCGAACGGTCGGAGCTGGCGCGCATCGCTGCTGATCCCGAGACTCTGTCGTCTGCCGACGCGGTGCTGACCACCTACGGCATGCTCCAACGCCAGGAGTGGATCAGAAAGCTGGAGTGGAACCTGATCGTGCTGGACGAGGCCCAGGCCATCAAAAACCCCGGTACGCTGCAGGCCAAGGCGGTCAAGACACTTTTCGGGAGGGCGAGGATTGCCCTGACCGGCACCCCGGTTGAAAACCGTCTGTCCGATCTCTGGTCGCTGTTCGACTTCATCTGTCCCGGTCTGCTGGGTACAGCGACCCGTTTCAAACAATTCGTCACATCATTGGAAAACCGCGAGCCTCCATCCTATGCCCCACTGCGCTCGCTGGTGCAGCCCTATATCCTGCGCCGCCTCAAGAGCGACCGCAGTGTCATCAGCGATCTGCCCGACAAGGTCGAGATGGCGGCCTGGTGCGGCCTCAGCAAGGCCCAGGCCCGCTTGTACTCCCAGGCGGTGAAGGAGTTGGCCGACGCACTGAAGGAACAGCAGGAGGGGGGCATGAAGCGACGGGGACTGATCCTCTCCTCGCTGATGCGTTTCAAGCAGATCTGCAACCACCCCGGCCAGTCTCTGGGAGATGGTGATTACGCCGAGGAGCGCAGCGGCAAGTTTATCCGGCTGCGCGAACTGGTTGAGGAAATCTCCTCGCGCCAGGAAAAGGCGCTGATTTTTACCCAGTTTCGTGAGATGGCCGGGCCGATAGCCACCTTCCTGGCCACACTGTTCGGCCGCCCCGGCCTGGTGCTGCACGGCGGCACACCGGTGTCCGAGCGAAAGAAACTGGTGGACCGCTTTCAGCATGAGGATGGACCGCCCTTCTTCGTGCTGTCCCTCAAGGCCGGCGGTTCCGGCCTCAATCTGACCGCCGCCAGCCATGTGATCCACTTTGACCGCTGGTGGAACCCGGCGGTGGAGAACCAGGCCACCGACCGCGCCTTCCGTATCGGCCAGAAAAAGAACGTCATGGTACACAAGTTCGTCTGCAAAGGGACTGTGGAAGAGAAGATCGACGCATTGATTGCCGCCAAGGCCGGACTGGCTACGGAACTGCTGGAAGGGGCGGAAACGCTGCTGACCGAGATGGATGACGAGGCACTTTTGAAGCTGGTGGCGCTGGATCTGGAGAAGGCGGGGATATGAGAGCTATTACTTCTCATATCCCCGGCTTCGCCAGATTTGTTTTTGTTGTAGCGCCTATACAGGCATGATGTATCATATTTGACAGGTACATATCTTGCCATTATCATGTGCGCAGAGGAGGCACATCATGAGAGCAAAAACAAAGAAAGAGCTTATCCGTCTGTCGTTGCAGGAATATGTCAGAAAAAAACGTTTGGAACACCTTGCAGGCATGTATTCTTCCGGTGCGGTTACCATGACCTATCATGAGCTGGAGGAATGCCGTAGCGATGACAAATGACGATACGTTGCCAGGAACACAATGCGTGTTTACTCTGCACGATGACCGGCACTTTGAAATGATTGCCTCAATATCTCCTCTCAAACATGAATATCTAAGAGTGTAAGAACAACCGAATGACACTTATGGAGGGTAGGCTTCCAGCCTGCCTATTCAAGCGGGGTTGAACCCCGCTTGAAGCACAGGCAAGATGCCTGCGCCCCGATGCCAACTGCAATACGACCGTTTTTGCGCCCTGATTGACTCACAGCTTCACCCGGTGGATCGGGATTTTGAACAGGCAATGTGAAGCAGCTTGAAAAACAGCCGAAGCCGAAAAGGCTAAGGATTCTGAACCCATGACTGCGGTGACATACGGGGATTGTTACACTTTTTTGAAAAGTTTATAGAAGTTGGAACTTTTAAGCGATGATACAAAACAGGAAAGTTTCTAAATATAGAAACCTTCTGCGATGGAGTAGAGACGATAAGTTTGTATATGTAGAAACCTGCCGAATTTATAGATGTATAAACATTCTTATACCGATATAAACTTGTTTGTAAATGTATAAACCCGGTTCTAACCGGTGATCAACGAGTTAGCCTGATAACATAATGAGGAACAAAGAGAACTAAAATGACGAATAATAACCCCCGTCAATTCCCTGTGCTGCTTCCTCTCCTTTATGCTTCTATTCTTGGAATCGTTGGATTCTTGAGTGGTTTCCTCGGTCCAATTTATCTAAACCCGTACGCTAATCAAGGACCGATGTTGGGTATCTTTAGCACCGGCCCAATTGGTGTGATTCTTGGTTACGTTCTTGGCAAAATTGTTGTTGGTGAACAACCAAAAACATCTATTGTTATCGCTACACCACTCATTAGCGCAGTAATTTTGGCCACTATTACGCTTTACTGCTCTTTGCCTGACGACCTATACCAAGGATTTATAATCGATGCAGAAGTCAGCAGTTGCCAACAGCCTAAATCCTTTGTTGTCGCAGCAGAAGCTCGTTGGGAGAGTGTTAAAAGCACTCCCGAATATAAGCTCCGTCCAGAATGGAAAAATGATATCACTCGAATGATAGAAACCGATAAAGGCGTTGTTTTAACACTTCAGGTTCATCGTAAGAGAAAGATATACAAGCAAAGAAAACCTTGGAATCGCGGTCATATTGTGGCGACTGCGTGGAAAACAATGGAAGCACCAGAGAATTACTTCATGCGTAATGTTGGCGAATCGTGTGCAGAATACCAAGTCGGACAACGGGCTTTCTATTCACCTATTTGGGAGTCATCTCAAGTGTCGCCACCAGATTTACTGCCGACTTTTCTTGGATTTAACACTTTAAAAGAGGTGCCTGTCGAGCTTCAAGCATTTGCCAAAAAATAGAGGTGCTAAGGCTAACCATCGGCGGCAGACGGTCGTCGCGATAAGGCCGCGCCGCCGCTGCGCCTTGACCACGTTCCACGGAGGTCACATGGACTTAGATGAAGACAAGATAGACGACTACACCTTGGCGCTGCTTTACCTGGTGACCCATGAAAGGCATGAAGGATTTGGTTCACGGGCATGGAAGGGTTTTGACTGGGATACGCTGAACAGACTCCATGAAAAGGGTTACATATCAAACCCAGTGGGCAAGGCAAAATCGATCGGAATGAGCGAGGAAGGCTTTCTCAGGGCTAAGGAACTTTTTGAGCAGTATTTCGCCAAGAAAAAATAGAATTATACGGGAGAAAACCATGAGCCAGGAAGACATCCGCTGGATTCAGCGATTCAATAATTTCAGCAAAGCGTTGAGCCAACTAAGAAAATTTATCGCAAAAGGTGAACTGAATGAACTTGAGGAACAAGGGTTGATTCAAGCGTTTGAATATACATTCGAATTAGCATGGAACAGTATCAAGGATTATTTTGAAACTCAGGGGGAAACCAACATCAATGGCAGTCGCGACGCATTTCGCCTTGCATTCAGGCGTGGCATCATTGAAAACGGTGAATTATGGATGGATATGATAAAAAGTCGAACCCTTACCAGCCATACCTATAACGAAGACATAGCCAGACAAATAGCGTGCGATATTACTGAAAAATATCATCCGGAGTTTGAAAAACTCCATAACACTTTGCTGTCTCTACAAGAAGAACATGTATGACACATCGTTTTGGGCTTAATGAAAAAGTAATCCGGCAAATTTGTGGCGTATTTGCCAATTACCCTCAAGTTGAAAAAGCCATCCTCTATGGCTCTCGTGCTAAAGGGAATTACAAAGCCGGTTCCGATATTGATTTGACGTTGTGCGGTGGAGCAGACTTAACTCTCGGCATCCTCTACAAAATTATGGATGAAGTTGATGAACTTCTCTTGCCGTACACGTTTGACCTTTCTATATTCATACAGATTAACGACCCGGAGGTCGTTGAGCATATCAGGCGTGTGGGCGTAACTTTTTATGAAGCACATGCGGAAAATCTGCCAGCCATCGCAGGTCAAACAAAATAAGCAGCTATAAACCAATTCCAGGAGGACACATCTCCCATGAGTTTCTACGGTTTTGCGCCATATGTGCCGGTGGCCGTGCGTCGGGCCAAGGCGCAGAAGCAGCTGGAAAAGATGAAAAAGAAGGGTTTGAAGGTGCAGCCGGTACAGCTGGCTGGTCGCAAGATCGCTGATTCCTTCTGGGGCAAGGGGTGGTGCGACCATATGGAGTCGTTCAGCGATTATGCCAACCGCCTGCCCCGTGGCCGAACCTATGTCAGAAACGGTTCGGTCTGCCATCTTGATGTTAAACCGGGCAGGATTGAGGCCATTGTCAGCGGATCGTCCCTGTACAACGTATCCATCACCATCTCACCGCTCGTGAAAAAGAAATGGGATGCCGTCAAATATTCCTGTACCGGGCGGATCGGGTCTTTGATTGATCTCTTGCGCGGGAAGCTGGACCGTGGTGTGATGGAGGTGGTTTCGGATCGCAGCGAGGGGCTTTTCCCGCTGCCGGGCGAGATGAAATTCGACTGCGACTGTCCGGACTGGGCCGGCATGTGCAAGCATGTGGCGGCTGTGCTGTATGGTGTGGGCGCGCGGCTGGATCATTCCCCTGAGATGCTGTTTCTTCTGCGCGGGGTGAACCACGAGGAACTGGTTGATGTCTCGGCAGCAATTACGGGTGCCGCCAAATCAGGAACGTCCCGCCGCAGGATCGCCACCAGCGGGCTGGCCGATGTGTTCGGCATCGAGATGGATGAAGCAGGGGAGGCGGTATCCGAATCACCACCCGTTACCACGACAAAAAAGGCAAAACCAGCTGTGAAACGACAGGTCTCCGTGAAGGTGCCTGAAATAACGTCTGCAACAGCGCTGTTACAGAAGAAGACAACCCCGGCAAAATCAAAAAATCACAAAAAATCGTCAGATATGGTACCTTTTCCCGATCCGCTCAGCGGAGACGCTAAAGTCTTAAAGGCGGGCTCTCACAGAGCTCACAGAGGCACAGAGAAAGCAGACAACCATGAACGATAATCAGATTTCCGGCGAGATTATTGATGCTTGCATAAAAATTCATAAAGCACTTGGACCAGGATTGCTTGAGTCGGTATATGAGTCAGTTCTTGCTTATGAGCTTAGAAAAAGAGGTTTGGAAGTGGATGTTCAGGTTACAATTCCTGTTCGTTATGAAGGTATTACGCTTGAAGTCGGATTTAGGGCGGATATTATTGTGAATAACTTTTTAATTGTGGAATTAAAGTCTGTTGAAAACATTCTGCCGGTTCACAAGAAACAATTGCTGACATATTTACGGCTATCAGATAAACGTGTCGGGCTTTTGATAAATTTTAATACTGAATTGATGAAAGATGGCATTACCAGAGTTGTTAATTGACTTTCCGATTTTCCCTCTGTGCCTCTGTGAGCTCTGTGAGAGAATGATTTTATGACTTCATATTTAATAAAACGCATCCTGATGCTGATCCCCCTGATGATAGGCATCTCCCTGATATCCTTCTCGGTCATTCATCTGGCGCCGGGCGAACCGGTTGAGATGCAGGTGGCCATGAATCCCAAGGTCAGCAAGGAGTCGCGTGAACGCCTGCGCAAGCTCTACGGCCTGGACAAGCCGCTAACCGAGCAATATTTTACCTGGGTCGGCAAGTTGGCCAGGCTGGACCTTGGCCGCTCCTTCTCCTCCGATAGCCGCCCGGTCGTTGACAAGATCAAGGAACGCCTGCCGGTTACCCTTTCGCTCAATATCATCGCCCTGCTGCTGGAGTTCGGCCTGGCCATCCC
>MHXL01000090.1:0-517 GCA_001824455.1 Desulfuromonadaceae bacterium GWB2_53_15 | reverse complement strand
CACCGCGATACCTGGCTTGACAAGGGGCTGACCATCTTCGTGTTCATAGGCTTTGCCGTGCCTACCTTCTGGCTGGCACTGCTGCTGATGTATTTTTTCGGAGTGAAGCTGAACTGGCTGCCCATCTCGGGTCTGCATACCCTGGGCAGCGAGAGTTACGGCACCCTGCGCTATCTGTGGGACATGGCCAAACACCTGATTATGCCGATCATGGTGGCCTCCTTCGGCAGTCTGGCCGGGCTGTCCCGTTACATGCGCTCTTCCATGCTCAATGTCATCGAACAGGATTACATTACCACCGCCCGTGCCAAAGGGCTTTCCGAGCGGGTCGTGATTTATAAGCACGCCCTGCGCAATGCCCTGTTGCCGCTGATCACCCTGCTCGGTTTTTCCATTCCGGGCCTGATCGGCGGCAGCGTCATATTCGAGTCCATCTACTCCATACCCGGCATGGGGCAGCTCTTCTACCAATCGGTCCTGTCACGCGACTACCCGGTGGTGATGGGTATCCTGGTCA
>MHXL01000089.1:176-10871 GCA_001824455.1 Desulfuromonadaceae bacterium GWB2_53_15 | reverse complement strand
TGCGTTCCACCAGGGTATTCATGATGGAGGCGTAGGTGGAAGGGCGGCCGATACCGAATTCTTCCAGGGTCTTGACCAGGGTGGCTTCGGTGTAGCGTGGGGGCGGCTGGGTGAAGTGCTGTTCGGGGAGAATCTCATGCAGCTTCAGCGAGGCACCCTCTTTCATGGCGGGCAGCAGGCCCTCTTTTTCCTCATCCTGATCGTCCAGACCTTCGATATACAGTTTCATGAAACCTGGGAAACGAATGACGGTTCCTGCGGCCCGCAGTCCGCAGCGTTGCGCCCCGGAGAAGGGACCGCTGGCGATAGCACTCGCAAGATCGGCATTGATATCTACCGATGTCTGGTCCAGCAAAGCCTCTGCCATCTGGCAGGCCACGGTGCGTTTCCAGATCAGCTCGTAAAGTTTATGCAGATCAGGGGTGAGAAACTTTTTCATCTCCAGCGGGGTCTTGGAGATATAAGTCGGCCGGACGGCCTCATGGGCCTCCTGGGCATTTTTGGTTTTTGTCTTGAATACACGCGGTTTGGGCAGGGCGTATTCCGGGCCGTACATCACGGTAATAACATCGTGCGCCTCAGTAAGCGCCTGGGTGGAAAGATTGACACTGTCGGTACGCATGTAGGTAATCAGACCAACCGTGCCCTCTGCGCCGATATCGATGCCTTCATAGAGCTTTTGGGCGGTGGACATGGTCTTTTTGGCCGAGAAACCCAGTTTGCGGGATGCTTCCTGCTGCAGGGTAGATGTAGTAAACGGCGGGGAAGGATTGCGCTTTTTCTCGGTTTTGGTGATCTTGGCCACCCGGTAACTGCCCGATTGGAGAGCAGTCTTCAACCCGACGGCAATCTCTTCGCCTGGGATGTCGAACTTGCCGAGCCTCTTGCCACCCACATCCACCAATCCGGCCTTGAATTCCTGCCCGGGTGCAACGCCCAGACGGGCGGCGATGGTCCAGTATTCCTGTTCAATAAAAGCCTGAATTTCCTTTTCACGTTCACAGACCAAGCGTAGTGCCACTGACTGGACACGACCGGCCGACAGGCCATAGCGGATCTTCTTCCAGAGAAAGGGGGACAGGTTGAAACCCACCAGATAATCCAGAACCGAACGGGCCTGTTGGGCGTCCACCAATTCGCCGGCAATGTCGCGGGGATTCTGGACCGCATGGATGATGGCATCTTTGGTGATTTCATGAAAGACGACGCGCTGAATCTCGATACCGGGCTTCTTTTTATCCAACCCCAAGGCGGCCAGCAGATGCCAGGAGATGGCCTCCCCCTCGCGGTCGGGGTCAGTTGCCAGAAGCAGCCGGTCGGCATCTTTCAATGCTTTCTTGATGGCATCGATATGCTTCTTGCTCTCGGGCAGCACATGATACTTGGGCTCGAAGTCCTTTTCGATATCCACCGAACCCTGCTTGCTGGGCAGTGCGCGGACATGGCCGAAGGAGGCCAGCACCTTGTAATCCGGGCCCAGGAATTTCTCTATGGTTTTTGCCTTGGCAGGCGATTCGACGATAACTAGGTTCTGCGGCATATGAGGTAATATCCTTACACGTTTTTTTGTTATCCGGCTGTTGCGTAGTGCGTGCCGGGCAGTGGCGTAATCGCCCCCTTGAGTTCAAGGTGAAGTAACATAGAGGAAACCTCTCCGGCTGTCAATTCCGTTTGGTTGATGATGTCGTCGATATGCAGCGGCGAGCGGGCCAGCAGCTCATAGATGGCAGCCTCTTTCGGCGTCAGGGCAAAGTTGCGGGAAGGAGCTTCACCATTTTCGCCTGATGCTGTTGTACGGCTTCCCGGCAGCTCTTCAAGAATATCTTCTACGCAGTCCACCAACTTTGCCCCTTGCTTGATCAGTCGGTTGCTGCCCCGACTGGAGGCAAAGGAAATATTGCCGGGCACTGCAAATACGTCGCGCCCTTGCTCCAGGGCGTACTGGGCGGTAATCAGTGAACCGCTGTTCTCGGCCGCCTCTATCACCAGCACCCCTCTTGAAAGACCGCTGATAATGCGGTTGCGACGGGGGAAATTTTCCGCCAGCGGCAATGTACCCAGGGGGAACTCGGACACGAGGCAACCCTTTTCGACCATTTCATCGTAAAGCTTGCGGTTTTCAGGAGGATATACCTTATCGATGCCACACCCCAACACCCCTGTTGTCCGGCCCCCTGCCAGCAGGGCTCCCTTGTGAGCCGCTGTATCCACCCCACGCGCCATGCCCGACACCACGACCATGCCATGCCGGGCCAATCCCTCGGACAATCGCCCAGCTGCCAGAAGGCCGTATGAGGTTGCTTTGCGAGAACCGACAATAGCTATGGCCGGCTGGCTGGTTCGCAGCTCGCCCCGGATATAAAGAAAGGGGGGCGGGTCGGGAATCTCGAACAGGGATTTGGGGTAGTCGGCCGAGGTGAAGGTCATCAGCCTTGCCCCGCTGGTACGAAGTCGCTGACATTCCTGCTCGGCGAAGCGCTGCCATGCACCGCCTCTGATACCATCGACAACGGTTGGGCTCAAACCCTTGACAGTAGCCAGCTCATTCGGAGACGCCGACAGTGCTGCCTGCGGCGAGTCAAAACGCTCCAAAAGCCGCCGAAAGGTAACGTTGCCGACACCAGCCACTGACTTAAGGCCAATCCAGTAGAATTCTTCATCATTATCATTAAATAGAAACATAGGTGTCCAGTGCTTGCTGCTTCAACCTGACTTCAGAAAATTTTATTGATGAAAAAAAAGACCGGCCCGCCGGGCCGGTCCAGGATTGCTGTCAAGAACCGCTACTTTGTGTGGCTGATGAGCTTGTCGCCCTTATAGATGGCATCGATACTCTTGACAACCAGGGCCGTAGCCGTTTTTTTGCCGGTCTCCAGGATTACCAACGCACCCACCAGCTCCTGGGGAAGCTGATCTATGCGCCCCTGCACATAACGCTGGTCAAGGGTCACATCACGAACGATATACAGCAAATTGCCTGGCTCGCCCCCTCGGGAACTCCCCAAATCTATGTAGACGATATCCCCGGCGGCGATAATACTGGTACCACTGTAGCTTTCAATGACAAAACCCTTCAGCTCTCGCGCTGGCATCTTGAGCGCAACCTCACGGTGCTTGCCATTGCGGTATGGCATCAGGTATGAGCCGGGAGAAATTTCCTGGTACGATTTGGTGATGATGGCACGGGAGGCCTTCTGCTCGACATCCGTCAGTTGCAGAGTACCCAGCGGCACAACCTTGTTCCCCATGATCTCGTTGGTCAGAGGATGACTGACTGAAGCCTCCTTGCGATAGACTGAGAACTTTTCCCCCCCTTTGGCACCCTGGCTCGCACCAATATCGGTAAAGACAATATCATCGTCTCCGGCCACAATGCGATCATGATGGACACCAACCACAGACCCGGTCGGGACAACATCCGTCTCCATCAGGAAACCTTCGTTACCACGAACCGTAAAACTCTTTTCTTCGGCCACCTCCTGAGTTATCTCCGCGGCCTTACCGGCCAGTGCGGACTTCTGCCCACCAGCCGCCGCCTGCTCCTTGGGCACGAATTCCAGGCGATCGGGGAAAACCCGCACCTTCTGGCCAGGATAAATGAAATGCGGGTTGGTGATCTGGCTGTTCTTCGACCACATATCAGGCCAGTAGTGGGGATCTTTCAAGAACTGCTCCGACAACCCCCAAAGGGTATCACCCTTCTTGATGACATAGATGGTCGGCTCATCCTGCTCCGCTGCCATCAACAGAGCCGGAGTGACGAAGACCAACGCCAACAGCAGTGCGATCATTTTGATTTTCATAGGCACCTCAATGATTTCTGACCCTGAAACGTACTAGAATTTCAGAAAACAGCTTCAAACTTATTATTGCGAACAACATGCTTAATTCGCGGTTAACCGTTCGCGAGCCTTGCCAGCCGCCGGACTGCCGGGATATAGCTTGATCAGGCTTTCAAAGATGGCCATGGCCTTAGCTTTCTCTTTCATGGCTGACAGTACATACCCCAGCTTCAACAGAGCATCGGGCGCTTTACTGCTTTTGGGATATTCATCAACAACCTTCTGGAAAAACTCCTGTGCCTTGACGAGATCGGACTGAGTGTAATGACACTCTCCGATCCAGTAAATGGCATTGGCCACATAATCGCTCCGGGGATTGTTCCTTATGAATGCCCCGAAGGCCTCGACAGCAGCATTGAAGTTGTTGGCGCTGTAAAACCCGAAGGCCTTGAGATACTCAGCTGGAGGACCGCTATCCTTCCCCTTCGGGGCCGCATCCGGGTTAACCACCTCGATCTTGGGTGTTGCAGCCTGTTGGGCCAGCAATGTCACCTGGGCCTTGAGTTCCTCCTGAGCGCTCCGCAGTTCCTGATTTGCGGACTGAAGCTGTTTGAGCTGTACAGCAAAGGCCCTGGTCTGGTCATCTTGGGTCTGGCTCCGGGCAAACAGGTCGTTCATGCGCTGTTCACCCTTTTTATCGTTCTGCAGCAGGTGCTCAATTTTGGCCTCTGCTTCGGCCTGGCGCTTGAGCATGAGGTCATTGCCGGCGCAACCGGTCAGTGCAAGACACACTATGAAACAAAATGTCCACCTGATGCCAGATGGCATAATTCCTCCATTTAACGGATGTTTTTCATAATTAAAGCGATATTCGGGGGTTTGTCAAGCGAAAGCTGCCTTTCAGTGCGTTAGAAATATTTTTCAACGGTTTGCGGGCAGAAACCCGTTTCGTTATCTTACTTTATCAGGTTTCGGTTTTAATGGTTGGGATAATGTGTTAGCATTTCTCTCCATACCCGCCGCTACCTTCTTGACCGGAATATCCCGTGAAAATGCCTGAACTGCTGGCACCCGCCGGCAACATGGAAAAACTGAAAACCGCTGTCCATTATGGCGCCGACGCCGTCTATCTGGGCGGCACCTCCTTTGGTCTGCGCAACCTTGCGGACAACTTTACCGTACCGGAGATGGCCGCGGCCCTGGACTACTGCCATAGCCACAGGGTCAAGGCCTACCTGACCGTCAACAGCTACCCCCACAATGATGCGCTGGAACAGCTGGAGCATTTCCTCAGGGAGGTGGCAGAGCTTCCCTTTGATGCCTACATAGTAGCCGATCCCGGCGTCATCGACATGGCGCGCGAGATTTCACCCCAGCGGGAACTGCACCTCTCCACCCAGGCCAATACCATCAACTGGCGCACCGCCAGCTTCTGGCAAAAGCAGGGGATCCAGCGAGTCAATCTGGCCCGGGAGACAACCCTGGAGGCCATTGCCGAGACCGTTACCCGCACCGCTATGGAGGTAGAAGTTTTTGTACACGGCGCGCTATGCATCTCCTACTCGGGCCGCTGCCTGCTCTCCAGCGCCATGGCCGGCCGTGACGCCAACCAGGGGGAGTGCGCCCACCCCTGTCGTTGGAACTACCATCTGGTGGAAGAGAAACGCCCCGGCGAGTATTTTCCGGTACTGGAAGATGCAAGCGGCACCTTTATCTTCAATTCCCGCGACCTGTGCCTGCTGGAGCATCTGCCGGCCATTGTCTCCAGCGGCGCGGCCTCGCTCAAGATCGAAGGCCGCATGAAGGGCATCAACTATGTGGCCTCTGTGCTGCGTGTTTACCGCCAGGCCTTGGACGAGTATGCCGCCGACCCGGCCAATTACCACTGCCGGCCCGAATGGCTGGAGGAACTGGCCAAGCTCAGCCACCGCGGCTACACGACCGGATTCCTGTTCGGAGAGCCCCGTAACGTTGGACAGGAATATCACTCTGCCTATATCCGCAGCCATGAGTTCGTCGGCCGGGTGGAGGAAGTACGCAGCAATGGAGATGTAGTTATAGGAGTGCGCAACCGCATCCGGAACGGGGACGAAATCGAGTTCATCGGACCACACATGCGCTGCGACAGCTTGCACGTCGGCAAGCTTCAGGTACTGGACAAGGCAGGCAACACCAGCGACTGCGACTGCGCCAACCCCAATCAACTCATCCTGATGCAACCTCCCTTCGAAGTGGCACCTTTTGACCTGATCCGGCGTGAAAAGGCCGGTGCCCCATGAAGGATTTGAAGGCCTATGCCCGCAGCGACATGCATGGCTGGCTCAGGGATCTGCTGTCCCTGGCATTTATCCTGGGCATCCCGTTTCTCCAGTTTTTGGGGCGATTGCCGCTGATCGACCCGGACGAGGGCCGCTACGCCGAAATCCCCCGCGAGATGCTGGAACGAGGCGACCTGATTACCCCCACCCTCAACTACGTCAAATACTTCGAGAAGCCGCCACTGCTTTACTGGCTGAATGCCGCTTCGATCTGGATATTCGGGCAAAACGAGTTTGCCGCCCGCCTGCCGTCCGCCCTGTGCGGCCTGGCCACCGTGCTGGCAACCTACCTGATCGCCCGAAAACTGTACGACCGAAGGACAGCATTGATTTCCGCCATCATCCTGGGCACATCGGCCGGCTTCGTGCTCCAGTCCCGCATCATCCTGACCGACATGCTGCTGACCTTCTGCCTGACGGCAGCGTTGGGGGCCTTCATCGTTGCCGCGCAACATGAAAGGCGGCGCGGCGGTGCACTCCCCTGGTATCTGTTCTACCTGTTCTGCGCCCTGGCAGTGCTGGCCAAGGGGCTGATCGGGATTGTCTTTCCGGGCGGGATCATCTTCATCTACCTGCTGTTGACCGGAAAGTGGCGGATTGTCAAACGTATGCGCCTTGTGACCGGCCTGCTGCTGTTCCTGACCGTAGTCGCCCCCTGGTTTGTGGCGGTTTCCCTCAGGAACCCGGAATTCGCCCGTTTCTTTTTTATCCATGAACATTTCGAGCGTTTCACCAGCACGGTGCATGGCCGCTACCAACCGGTCTGGTTCTTCCTGCCGGTACTGCTGGGCACCATGCTGCCCTGGTCGTTCTTCATCCCTGGCGCGCTGGTCCGGGCTTGGCGTAATCGGCGGCACGAGGAATTCCAGGTCGGACTCTATCTCTTAATCTGGATCGCGGTCATCTTTCTGTTCTTCTCAAAATCCAGCTCCAAGCTGGTTCCATACATACTGCCGATCTTCCCGCCTCTGGCCATGCTGATCGCCCAGCGAATCAACAGCCTGATGGAAGGGCGCGGCAGGGAGCTGAAATTGGCAGCCATCATGCTGGGTACAACCCTGACCATTCTGGGTGTGGCCGGCCTGGGGTACGCCCGCCTGGCAGAAGCAGCCGCTCTGCTGACAGGCATCATGCCTCAGCTGGCAGACCAGTTACGCCAGTTTGTATCCCACGCTCCGCAACTTTCCACAACTGCCTGCATCTCGATCGGCCTGCTGTTTCTGCTGCAAGGGGTGGGCATACTGGCCGCAACCAACCGCAATCCAGCCAGGATGCTGACTGTTATCTGCATCTGCTCCTTTCTGCTTGAGATCCTTATCCCGCGCCTGATCATGGGTTCAATCGCCCAGGCGGAATCTCCCCGCGACCTGACGCTGAAAGCCCGATCCCTGGTCAGGCCGGACACCCGCATCGTCACCTTTGGCCCGATGCAGGCGGTTAACTGGTATAGCGGCAGGCGAGTGATGGTCACCGGTAAACTCGATGAGCTGGAGTTCGGCAGCAAACAGGGTGATCAGTCGGCCTGGTTTCCCGATCAACAGGCCCTGCTGAAACTCTGGAACAGTGATAATCATGTCCTGGTCTTCCTCAGGAAAAGCGAATTAAACGACCTGCTGCCAGGTCTGAGCACCGCACCCGTTGTGCAGGGAGAATCCGGGCGGAACCTGCTGATCAGCAACCGGTAACGCTTTACAGGACAATAACCAGTTATTATTCGGAGGGAGTATGCCGGTAAACAGTAACAAGCCCCGCCAATGGAAAGCCGACATCGCCCGATCAGTGGATATGTACAACAGCTGGTTCATGCGGTTCGCACCCGTCGCCTTCCGCGAGACGCGCGTCAAGACAACCAGAGATGTTGAGGCCGCTCTTATCTCGACCAGTTACCTGACTGATATAACCCCGACCATCTTCCGCAACAGCCCGGATATTCTCCCGACGCTCCGTATGTCCACGTGTCCTCCGCTCGCCGTTGACCGGCTGATCGGCTTAGCCGGTATATCGCCCAGTATGGTAAAACGCATGGAAAATGAGAAGAAGCTCCCCGTGCGAATGACTGGCGCAGACATTGACCGGGAACTCGTCAAAATAGGTGCGATAATTGAAAAAATGGCCGACCCGGATATCTTCGTCTGGCGTGGGACCAAAAAAATACCTTCTGATGCTGAGATACACAGAGCCGCCACCATTGTTGCAGACCGACTCTGCGGCGCAGTCGCCAACCCGATCATCCGCAATGCTCAAGAAAAACGCCAGCTGGCCGCAGTTAAGGCTTGGCTTGAGGCCCACGGCTACTCACAGATTCCAGCCGGAAACGGAATCCGCTTTGATGCGATGCAGCCGGGCACATTCAGTTTCCGCATGAACGTGCCGGTAAAACTCGAAAACGGGGTGCAAAGCGTGAATATCCCAGTTGACGCCGTCATCATGCCGAAAGGCGCAAAGGCCAAGCAACTTCCGATTCTATTTGAAGCCAAATCAGCCGGCGACTTCACCAATACGAACAAGCGCCGCAAGGAGGAAGCGGTGAAAATGAACCAACTTCGCAAGGCCTATGGCAAAAAAGTACAATTCAACCTGTTCCTGTGCGGCTACTTTGACAGCGGTTATCTCGGATATGAGGCCGCAGAAGGTATTGACTGGGTGTGGGAACACCGCATCGACGATCTGGCGCTTTTCGGTATCTAGCACATGACCCAAACACTGGACATAGTTGAAAAAGAGCGGCTAGCCCTTCAGATCGAACTTGACAGCCGCAAGATGCAGGTTGAGCGGAATCGTCTCGGCCAGTTTGCAACACCGACAGCCCTTGCCCGCGACATTTTGGGCTACGCTGCCACGCTCCTTGCCCCTGAAGAGCAGGTTCATTTTCTCGACCCGGCTATCGGCACCGGAGCATTCTATTCAGCGCTCCTCAACACGTTCCCACAACAGCGGATCGCAAAAGCCCTTGGTTTTGAGATAGATCCTCACTACGGACAACCAGCTTCCCTCATCTGGCAAGACTTCGACCTTACCCTTAAACTCGCCGATTTCACCTATGAGGAGCCGTCTCCCCGTTTCAATCTCGTCATCTGTAATCCACCTTATGTTCGCCATCACCACATTCAGGCCAGTGATAAAGAGCGCTTGTTACACCGCAGCTTCAAGGCGAGCAATATGAAGCTGAGCGGCTTGACGGGACTTTACTGCCATTTCCTGGCACTTTCCCATGCGTGGATGGCGGAAGGCGGTATTGCGGGGTGGCTGATTCCAAGCGAATTCATGGACGTGAACTACGGTCAGGTTGTGAAACAGTACCTTCTTAGCCGTGTCACTCTCCTGCATATCCATCGCTTTGACCCCAACGACGTACAGTTTGCCGACGCCCTGGTGTCATCCAGCATAGTCTGGTTCCGCAACGCGCCGCCTCCCCCCGATCATGACGTGATGTTCAGCTTCGGCGGCACACTTGCCGCCCCTAAAATTACGCGCATGGTTCCAGTTAAGGCTCTTGCCCACGAGGCTAAGTGGACGCGTTTCCCCGCATCTGAAATTCGGAGCCGCAAGACAGGTCCGAGTATTGCTGACTTCTTCCAGATAAAGCGCGGCATTGCAACCGGCGACAACGGTTTTTTCATCCTCGGCGAAGAAACTATCTCCAAGCGTGGCCTGCCGTTGGAGCTTTTTCGACCCATTTTGCCGAGCCCACGCTATCTGCCTGAAGATGAGGTTACCGCCGACAAGGATGGAATTCCGCTGGTCGAGCGCCGCCTGTTTCTTCTTGATACTCGTTTGAGTGAAGAGGAAATTGGGAGCCGTTTCCCCGCCTTGGCGACATATCTAGAGGAGGGGAAAGCCAAAGGAGTCCATGAAGGCTATATCTGTGACCATCGTTCCCCCTGGTATGTGCAGGAAAACCGTCCGCCTGCTCCAATCGTTTGCACCTACCTCGGGCGCGGTGAAACAAAAAGTGGCCGTCCTTTCCGGTTCATACTGAACAATTCACGGGCAACAATCGCCAACGTCTATCTGGCCATGTATCCGACCCTGATGCTGCAACGCTACTTAGCGCGAGATCCGGGCCTGACCCGGCTGGTCTGGCAGGTGCTAAACGCCATTACGCCGGAGCAGCTTCTCGATGAGGGGCGGGTGTATGGAGGCGGACTGCACAAGCTTGAACCAAAAGAGCTTGCCAACGTGGATGCTTCTGCAATTGCGGAGCTTCTGCCGAGGTTTGAGCGGGGAGTGGAGTTGACGCAGCTGGATATGTTTGGGGTGGGGGAGTTGGCGGCGTGATGGGAATGTTTTGACGTAAGAACTTGAGTCCAAGAGGAAGCACACATTATGTCCTCGTCAGGTGCAAAAGCCGCCCTTGAAGGTTATCGCAAACAAGCCCTCTATACGCTTGCCTGTATCCTGCATCCGGATGGTCATGACTTGATTTTTCAACCTGAAGGCACTGAATCGCTGCGAAACAACAAACAAGGACAGTCGCAGGGTTGTCCCTTTCTTGTCTTAAAGTTACATGCTAATCTATCGAACAATATTTCAAGGAGCACCCTACACCATGCGCGACACATTTCTCCCTTTTTCCACCCCGACCATCGAGGATG
>MHXL01000089.1:0-69 GCA_001824455.1 Desulfuromonadaceae bacterium GWB2_53_15 | reverse complement strand
GCCGTGCCGCTGACATCGGCCACCGCCGGTCTGCACCTGACCCTGCTGGCCCTCAGGATCTGCGAAGGG
>MHXL01000088.1:12195-16855 GCA_001824455.1 Desulfuromonadaceae bacterium GWB2_53_15 | reverse complement strand
CCCTGGTGTTCGCTCGGCTCGGTTAAATCCCAGATCGGCCACACCAAGGCAGCGGCCGGGGCAGCCGGACTGATTAAGGCCGCCCTGGCCCTGCACCACAAAGTGCTGCCCCCCACCATCAAGATCCAGAAACCCCAGGCGGAAATCACCAGCGGCCAGACCCCATTTTATCTGACAAACAAGAAGCGCCCCTGGCTTGCACGAGGTGCGGAACCGCGCCGCGCCGGAGTCAGTGCCTTCGGCTTCGGCGGCTCCAACTTTCATGTTGTCCTGGAAGAATACCAGCCCGCCAGGACAGCCAGCGAGTGGGACGGCGCAACCCAGATTTTTGCCTTTTGCGGAGCCGATGCCAAGGAACTGGAAACAGCCCTGGCCGGTCTGCCGCTCGAAGGTTCCTGGAACGAAATCAGGAGCGCGGCCGCAGTCAGCCGGGCGGCCTTCAACGCAACCGCCCCCTGCCGTTTGGCGCTGGTCATCGAACAGGGCCGCAGCAACCTGGCTGCCTTGGTCACCAACGCCCGGGCCATGCTTGCCAAAAATCCCCTCAATGCGTGGAGCACGCCGGATGGCGCCTTCTTTGCCTGCGGCGCACAGCCAGGCAAACTGGGCATGCTCTTTCCTGGCCAGGGTTCCCAGTATACCGGCATGCTCAATGACCTGGCCTGCCAATTCCCGCAGATCCTCGACACCCTGGATTCTGCCAACGAAGGCTTCGATGCCCCGGACAACTACCTGCTGTCTGACCTGATCTATCCGATCTCCGCCTTTGACGCCGCTGCAAGCGAGCGCCAGGAAACAGCACTGCGGGCAACCGAGGTGGCGCAACCAGCCATCGGCGCCACCAGCCTGGGCGCCCTGAAGGTATTGGAGGAGTCCTTTGGCCTGGCCCCGGATGCCGTGGCCGGCCACAGTTATGGGGAGTTGACCGCGCTGTGCGCGGCAGGACGGATCGACGAAACTGCACTTCATACGCTTTCACGCCTGCGCGGCCGCCTGATGGGCCAGGGCAGCGGCGACAAAGGGAGCATGCTGGCGGTATCAGCCTCGCTGACGGTCATCGAGGCGGTGCTCGCCGATGAGAAGCTGGACCTGGTCATCGCCAACCGCAACGCTCCGACCCAGGCGGTGCTGTCCGGCGCCAGCCGCGAGATCGAACGGGCCGCTAACGTATTTACCGCCCGCAAGCTATCCTGCAAGCAACTCCCGGTAGCGGCTGCCTTCCATAGCAGCCTGGTGGCCGATGCCGCAGCGCCGTTTTTGGCTGCCCTGCAGGAAATCGAGGTCAGCGCGGCGCGCATCCCGGTGTATGCCAACACGACTGCCGCGGAATACCCACCCGAGCCGGACGCCGCCAAGGCCCTGCTGGCCGGACAACTGGCCCGTCCGGTGGAGTTCGTCGCCGAAATCGAGGCGATGTACGCCGCCGGTGTACACACCTTTCTGGAAGTCGGCCCAGGGGCGCGCCTCACCGGCCTGGTCAAGGCGATCCTCGGAACCCGCGACCACTCTGCTGTCGCCCTGGACGCCTCTGCCGGAAAACGCTCCGGCATCGCTGACCTGGCCCGCGCCCTGGCGCAGCTGGCGGTGCTCGGCTATGGCATCCGGCTTGGCTCCTGGGATGAGGGCTACCAGCCCAACAGCAGCACCAGCGCTAAAAAGCCGGCAATGACCGTGCCGATCTGCGGCGCCAACTATGTAAAACCAAAGCCCAAGCGGCCCCCGGTTGCACAAAAACCGTCTGCCATTTCCGGTTCGCCTGCCTCGCGCAGCGTGACCATGGGCGCAATGCCTGCCCCCTCCAGCGCTGCTGCAACTGCTCCTGCTTCGCACGATGCCTTGAGTGAAGCCCTGCGGGTTACCCAGCAGAGCATGTCGCTGCTGCAAAAGATGCAGGAGGAAACCGCTCAGCTGCACCGCCGCTTCCTTGAAGACCAGGAGTCCGCCGGGCGAACATTCCAGACCCTGCTGGAGCACCAGCAACGCCTGATCCAGGGAACAGCCGGGGTGCTGTCATTCCCCACCCCTGCTTTTGCCCCTGCGCCAGCAGCCTTTACGCAGCCGGCTGCCGCACCGCTTCACGTGCCGGCTGTTGCCAACAACATTACCGAGACCCTGCTGGGCGTGGTCAGCGAGAAGACCGGCTACCCCATTGAAATGCTGGAACTCGACATGGGTATGGACTCTGATCTGGGCATCGACTCCATCAAGCGGGTCGAGATCCTTTCCGCCCTCCAGGAACGGTTGCCAGGCACTCCGGTCATCGGCCCCGAACACCTGGGCACCCTGCGCACCCTGGGCGAAATCGCCGCCCACCTGGGCACCGGTGTAGGGGCGCCGCTTGCTGCGCCCAATACTGCACCCCCATCATACAATGCCGGTCAGGGCGCGGCAAGCAGCGCCCCTACATCCAACGCCAATGTCACTGCGACCCTGCTCAGCGTGGTCAGCGAGAAGACCGGCTATCCCATTGAAATGTTGGAACTCGACATGGGTATGGACTCTGACCTGGGCATCGACTCCATCAAGCGGGTCGAGATCCTCTCCGCCCTACAGGAACGGTTGCCAGGCACTCCGGTCATCGGCCCCGAACACCTGGGCACCCTGCGCACCCTGGGCGAGATCGCCGCTCACCTCAGCGCGGGTGTAGGGGCGCCGCTTGCTGCGCCCATTTCAGCCGATCAGGGCGCGGCAAGCAGCGCCCCTACATCCAATGCCAATATCACCGCTACCCTGCTCAGCGTGGTCAGTGAGAAGACCGGCTACCCCATAGAGATGTTGGAACTGGACATGGGCATGGATTCGGACCTGGGCATTGATTCCATCAAACGGGTCGAGATCCTCTCCGTCCTGCAGGAGCGCCTGCCCGGCACACCGGTCATCGGTCCCGAACATTTGGGCACCCTGCGCACCCTGGGCGAGATCGCCGCCCACCTGGGTGCGGGCAGCAGCGCGGCGCAGACAGCCGCCGGCAAGATATCAGCAGTGACAGGCAGCGCCAATATCAGCGAGACCCTGCTGGGCGTGGTCAGCGAGAAGACCGGCTATCCGGTTGAAATGCTGGAACTGGACATGGGCATGGACTCCGATCTGGGCATCGACTCCATCAAGCGGGTCGAGATCCTCTCCGCCCTCCAGGAGCGGCTGCCCGGCACACCGGTCATCGGACCGGAGCAGTTGGGAACTCTGCGCACCCTGGGCGATATCGCCCATTACCTGGCTGGTGCCCAGAGCAAGGATCAACCACAACCTGCACCTGCCGCACAGGCAGAACCAGAAGCCACGCCAGCAGCTTCTGCCCCGGCCATCATGCGCAGCGCCGTCGGAGCAGTCCCTCTTGATGAGGATGCGGCCTGGGACGATGTGGCTGTTGCCAACAACGCCGAATTCTGGGTGGCCGATGACGGCTCCACCTTCACGACCGAGCTGTGCGCCATGCTCCTGACCCGCGGGCTAACCGTCCGGACGGTTGCGGCGGACGAAGCAGCCGAGATTATTCCCCCCAAGGATATTTCCGGTCTTATCATCGTTGCGCCGGCCGCCGGAAGCGACGACCTGTTCCTGGAAAACGCCTTCCTGCTCCTGAAAAATGCAGCCCCGGCCCTGCGCCAGGCAGCCGTTTCAGGCAATGCCCTCTTTGTTACTGTTTCACGCCTGGATGGCAGTTTCGGGTGTGGCAGCGCGACTACCCTGGTTGACCCGCTTTCCGGAGGATTGGCCGGTCTGACAAAAACCGCGGCCCGGGAATGGCCTGAGGTAATCTGCAAGGCCATCGACCTTGGCGGTTTTTCCGATCTCGCCGCCGCAGCCCAGGCCGTGGCGGATGAACTCTTCCGGAGCGGACCGTCCGAGGTTGGCTTGACTCCGGAGGGGCGCATCACCCTGGCGCTCAGCGAGCTTCCCGCTGCAACCGTCCCCGCGACCCGTCCCATCCAGAAAGGTGAGGTGGTTGTAATAACCGGCGGCGGCCGGGGAGTAACCGCGGCAACCGCTGTTGCCCTGACCGAAGCGTACCAACCGCTGCTCGTCCTGCTCGGCAGAAGTCCCGAGCCGACACCGGAACCGGACTGGCTGGCCTTGCTCAGCGATGCGGCCAAGATCAAGCGGGCGCTACTGGAACAGGCCGGCGGCAAGCTCCACCCGCGGGAGATCGAACAACGCTACCAGGCCGTGCTCGCCGGTCGGGAACTCACTGCCACTCTGGAGCGGATCGCAGCTGCCGGGGGACAGGCCCTTTACCGCTCGGTCGACATCCGCGACGCTGACGCAGTCAGCACCCTGCTGGCGGGAATCCGCCTGGAACATGGTCCCATTCGAGGCATAGTCCATGGCGCCGGAGTCCTGGCCGACCGCCTGATCATCGACAAGTCACGCGACAAGTTCGCCCTGGTCTACAGCACCAAGGTGGCTGGGCTGCGCTCCCTGCTGGCCGCCACGGCCGAGGACGACCTCAGCTTCATCGCCCTGTTTTCCTCCACCACCGGCCGCTTCGGCCGCACCGGGCAGGTGGACTATGCCGTGGCAAACGAGGTTCTCAACAAACTCGCCCAGACAGCGGCACGCCATCGGCCTGACTGCCGGGCAGTCAGCATCAACTGGGGCCCCTGGGATGGCGGCATGGTCACCACGGCCCTGAAAAAGGTCTTTGCCAATGAAGGGATCG
>MHXL01000088.1:10119-12138 GCA_001824455.1 Desulfuromonadaceae bacterium GWB2_53_15 | reverse complement strand
ATGCTCCGGTGGAGATCGTGGCCATTGCCGGCACAGCGGAAATGCAAGCGGCTGCCGCTGTGCATACGCCTGCCAAACCCCTAACCGAAGCCTTGTCCCTGTCCCTGACCGTGAGCGACTACCCCTTCCTGCGTTCCCATGTCCTGGACGGCAAGGCGGTCCTGCCCATGGCGATAATCGTGGAGTGGCTGGCCCACGGCGCCCTGCACGGCAATCCGGGCTTCCGCTTCCACGGCTTTAACGACCTGCGCATCTGCAAAGGGGTCGTATTCGAGCAGAACACCTCCTGTACCCTGCGCATCATGGCCGGACGCTCGGAAAGACGGGAATCGTTCCACATGGTTCCGGTAGAGCTGGTCAGCAGCGCCAAGGATGGCCGCTCCATACTGCATGCCCGGGCCGAGATCGTCCTGAGCACCAAGATCCCGGCCGGGATCCGCTCCATCACCGAGATTCCCACCAGCCCCTATGGCCCTGGAAACGATGCCCTCTACAACCGCGAACGTCTCTTTCACGGCCCGGACCTGCACGGTATCGAGCAGGTGGACGGCTACTCGGCAAAAGGGATCGTCGCCCTGGTCAAAAAAGCGCCGCAACCGGCCAAATGGATCAAGCAGCCGCTGCGCAGCAGTTGGCTCACCGACCCTCTGGTCATGGACAGCGCCTTCCAGTTGATGATCCTGTGGAGCTTCGAGCGCTTCGGTTCCGGGTCGCTGCCCTGCTTTGCCGGACGCTACCGCCAATTCCAGGAAACCTTCCCCAAGGAAGGGGTCCAGGTCGTGATCCGGGTCACGGCCGAGCGCGAACAGAGCGCCACCGCCGACATGGAGTTCCTCGACCGAAGCACCGGCAAACTGGTAGCCCGCCTGGAAGGGTACGAGTGCATCATCGACCCCTCGCTGAAACAGGCCTTCCAGCGCAATCAGCTGCCGCAGACCGAATGCTCCGCTTTGGGAGCCGCCTGAGACATGCAGCAGTCCTCCTCCGTTGCAATCGTCGGGATCGGCGGTATCTTTCCCGACGCTCCCGATCTGGAACAGTTCTGGGATAATATCAGCCATGCCCGCAGCGCCAGCCGCGAGGTCTCGGCCAAACGCTGGCTGCTGCCCGTTGACAGCGCCTTTGACCCCGTTGCCGGGGCAGCGGACAAGGTCTATTCCAAGCGCGGCTGTTTCATCGACGACATCCCGCCCCTGGCCGGCCTGTCCGGCCTTGCCATCGATAAAGAACTGCTGGCCGGGCTCGACCCCCTGTTCCACCTGCTGCTCCACGCCGGCAAACGGGCCTTTGACAATGGAATCACCGAACAACTCGACCGCTCGCGGATCGGCGTGATCATCGGCAACCTGGCCCTGCCCAGCGAGAAGTCTTCACTACTAACCCAGGAGTGGCTGGGGCGAACCTTTGAAGAGAAGATCCTCGGCCATTCCCTTGACCAGACATCTACTAACCCGCTCAATCGTTACGTGGCCGGACTGCCGGCCGGGCTGCTGGCCCAGGCTCTCGGGCTGGGTGGCGGCAGCTGCACCCTGGACGCGGCCTGCGCATCCTCGCTGTACGCCCTCAAGCTGGCCTGCGACGAGCTGTTGTCCGGCCGGGCCGATGCCATGCTCAGCGGTGGCCTTTCCCGCCCTGACCCGCTCTACACCCAGATGGGTTTTTCCCAGCTGCGCGCCCTGTCGCGGCGCGGGATCTGCTCCCCTTTCGACGCAGCCGGAGACGGCCTGGTGGTCGGAGAAGGGGCCGGCATCTTCCTGCTCAAGCGGACCGAGGATGCCCTGGCCGCAGGCGACCACATCCATGGCATCATCCGGGGCGTCGGCCTGGCCAATGACGTGGGCGGCAGCCTGCTGGCCCCCATGTCCGAGGGGCAACTGCGGGCCATGCGCGCCGCCTATGCCCAGGCAGGCTGGCAACCGCAGGATGTGGACCTGATCGAGTGCCACGCCACCGGCACCCAGGTCGGAGACACCACAGAGTTCACCAGCCTGCGCACACTCTGGGAGGACGGCAACCCCA
>MHXL01000088.1:8136-10040 GCA_001824455.1 Desulfuromonadaceae bacterium GWB2_53_15 | reverse complement strand
CATCGATCTGGACAACAGCCCCTTTCGCGTCCTCAAGGAAGGAACCCCCTGGCAACGGCGGGGCGAAAATATTCCCCGCCGGGCCGCGATCAGCGCCTTTGGCTTCGGCGGCATCAATGCCCACCTGCTGATCGAGGAATGGCTGCCGGATGCAACTACCGGCAAGACCAAAGCACGCCCCATACCTGCCGGGAAAGCAACTGCTGCCCCCAAGATCGCCGTGGTCGGAATGGATGCCAGCTTCGGCCCCTGGCAAACGCTGCAAGCCTACCAGGAACGGGTTTTGGGGGGTGACGACGCAACCGAACCAAGCCATCCCCGCAACTGGCGGGGGATGCAGGCAAGCGCCTGGTTCAGCAAAGCAGGCCTTGACCAAGTCCCCTTCAACGGTTTTTACCTGGACGAATTTTCAGTTGTTGCCCAGCAGTTCCGCATCCCGCCCCTGGAGATGCAGGAGATGCTCCCCCAGCAGCTGCTCATGTTGCAGACCGCGGCCAATGCAATGGCCGATGCCGGACTGGATCGGGAAGGAAACCTGCAGAGCGGCGTCTTCATCGGCATCGCCCTGGACCTGAACAGCACCAACTTCAGCTTCCGCTGGTCGCTGGCCGAAAAGGCAGCGGCCTGGAACCGGGAGCTGGGTCTGAACCTATCGCCTGAGGAATTGGCCGGCTGGACCCAGGAGCTGCGCGACGCAGCCGGACCTGCACTCACGGCCAACAGGACCATGGGTGCCCTGGGCAGCGTGGTGGCCAGCCGCATTGCGCGTGAATTCCGCGTGGGCGGACCAAGTTTCACCCTTTCCAACGAAGACGGTTCCGGCATCCGCGCCCTGGAAACCGCAGTGCGACAGCTCCAGAACGGCCAGATCGAGCGCGCCCTGGTCGGCGCCGTTGACCTGGCCGGGGACCTGCGGGCCGTCCTGGGACACCACGCAGGCCGTCCATTTTCCTCTTCCGGCAAGGGGATCCCTTTCGACGAGCAGGCCGATGGCAGCACCATCGGCGAAGGAGCCGCGGCGGTTGTTCTGAAACGGCTGGATGATGCCCAACGCGACGGCGACAGGATCTATGCGGTAATCCACGGCATCGGCGACGCCGGGGGCAACCTGCTTCTGCCGGGACAAAACGCTTATCAACAAGCACTTGAGCGGGCCTATGCCGAGGCTGGCGTGGCACCGGACACGGTGGGTTACCTGGAAGCCAATGCCAGCGGACAACCAGCGGAAGATGCCATGGAAGCCACTGCCCTGCATGGCTATTTCGGCACCCAGCCGCGCCAATGCGCCCTCTCCAGCGTCAAGGCAGACATCGGCCACTGTGGCGCCGCCAGCGGTATGGCCGCTTTTGTGCGCGGTTGCCTGGCCCTGTACCAGGAGATCATCCCGGCCTGCCGCGGCATCGAATCGCCCCTGGCCGGCCTGACCGATAACAGTCCCTTCTACCTGCCGCGCACACCGCGCTACTGGCTGCGCAACCGGGCCGACGGGCCGCGCCGCGCCGGCGTCAGCGTCTTCGGCATCGACGGCACCTGCAGTCACGTTGTCCTGGAAGGGTGGGAAAACAGACCGCGCCGCGTACAGCCGGAACAGGTCGCCCCGACCGGTCCAGGCAGCGAATTCCTGTTCACCCTAAGCGCCGATAATCCTGCCGAACTATCCAGCTCGCTCGAACAGCTGCGCCGGCAGTCCGGGCAGGGAGCAGGCAGCGACCTGGCAGCCCTGGCCCGGCAACAGCAGGTCCGCGAGACTGAAAACGGCAAAAAGCCCTTGGCCATGGCCCTCATCGCCAGGAATCGGGATGAGCTCTCAGCCCTGATCGAGCAAGGTCAGCAAGTCCTGGCCAGCGGGCAAGACGTTGACAGCGCCCCTGTTCATCCTGCATTGCGCGAACGGCTGTTCTACT
>MHXL01000088.1:5481-8045 GCA_001824455.1 Desulfuromonadaceae bacterium GWB2_53_15 | reverse complement strand
GCCTTCTGGAACGATGCCCCACCGGCAACTATCAACGACGATCATCGGGCCGTCATATTCGGCCAGGTTGCCACGGGCTGTGCCGTCAGTGACCTGGTGCGCAGCTTCGGCATCCAGCCCCAGGCAGCCATCGGCTACAGCCTGGGCGAGTCGGCCGCCCTGTTCGCCATGGGTGCCTGGCGCGATCGGGATGAGATGCTCAGGCGCATGAATGCCTCCACCCTGTTTACCCACGACATGGCCGGCGAATGCCGGGCGGTCCGCCAGGCCTGGGGCCTGGGTGCGGGCGAAGAGGTCAACTGGAGCATCGGCGTGCTGGAAGCCCCGGCTCATGAGGTTCGCCAGGCCTTGTCAGGGATAGCACGGGTATATCTGCTGATTATCAACACCCCGGATGAATGCGTGATCGGCGGCGACGGCGACGGGGTACAACGCCTGGTGACGCATCTGGGCTGTCGTTTCTTCCCCTTAAGCGGTGTCACTACGGTGCACTGCGAGGTGGCCCGCCCGGTGGCGGAGCCGTACCGCAATCTGCACCTGTTCACAACCACCCCGCCCCCCGGCGTCACCTTCTACAGCGGTGCCCGCGGCGCAGCCTACACACTGAATCGCGAGAGCGCAGCCGACTCGATCCTGGCCCAGGCCGTGGATGGCATTGACTTCCCGGCTGTGATCAATGCCGCTTATGCCGACGGGGTGCGCCACTTCCTGGAGATGGGCCCGGGGAGTTCCTGCAGCCGCATGATCGGCCGGATCCTGAAAGGTCAGCCCCACCTGGCGCGCTCCGCCTGTTATCCGGGGCAGGACCCGACCTCGGCCGTGCTGCGCCTGCTGGCACATCTGGTTGCGGAGCGGGTGCCGGTTGACCTCAAGCCCCTGTTTGCCACCCCGGCCCTGCATATAGCCTCCGGCAAAGAAGGTGCTGCCCAGCGGGAGCCGTTCAAGGTTTCCACAGTAAGCACACCGTTTCAGCCAAAGCTGCCGGTGCGCCGGACAGATGCAATCACGCCACCTCCCCTGGCGGATCCAGTCAAGGCACCCCAGCGCTCGGACGGTACTGAAAAGGTTGCCGTACAGGAGACAGTAACTCCCGCCCCCCAGGTTCCGGGACAAGACAATCTTACAACAGTGATTCAAGAGTTTGCAGCTGCCCAGGCAGCACGCCTCAAGGCCCATGAAGCCTACCTGCGCGTGGCAGAAGGGCTGTCCCGCTCCATGGTTGACAACCTGGCCCTCCAACTATCTCTGCGGGGAGCCCTGGGCGGGAAATATGTTGCCGCCGACACGTACGCGCCTCCCCCTCACCCTAGCCCTCTCCCCAAGGGAGAGGGAACTAAAACTCCTGCCTTCAACCGCGAGATGTGCCTGGAATTCGCCCGGGGTACGGTCAGCCGCATGCTGGGGCCGGAGTTTGCCGAGGCGGACAGCTATCCAACCCGCGTCAGACTGCCGGACGAGCCGCTCATGCTGGTTGACCGCATCGTCACCCTGGAGGGCGAGGCCAGATCCATGACCAGCGGCCGGGTGGTGACCGAGCACGACATCCATGCCAATGCCTGGTATCTGGACGGTGGGCGCATACCAACCTGCATCGCGGTCGAGGCCGGGCAAGCCGACCTGTTCCTGTCCGGCTACCTTGGGATCGACTTCATCACCAGGGGCCTGGCGGTCTACCGCCTGCTGGATGCCGTGGTCACCTTTCACCGCGAGCTTCCCGGCCCTGGTGAGACCATCCACTACGATATCCGCATCGAGCGTTTTTTCCGCCAGGGCGAGACCTACCTGTTCCGCTTCCACTTTGAAGCCACGGTTGGCGGCCAGCCGCTGCTGTCCATGCGCGACGGTTGCGCCGGGTTCTTCTCCGCGGCTGAGCTGGCCGCCGGCAAGGGGATCGTGCGCGGGGCCATTGACCTGCGCCCCAAAACCGGAAACCGCCCGGCTGACTGGCAGGAACTGGTGCCGATGGCCAGCGAGACCTATGATAGCCGGCAGTTGGACCTGCTGCGGGCCGGCGACCTGGCGGGCTGTTTCGGCGCCGCATTTTCCGATCTCAAACTTCAGCGCCCCCTGACCATCCCGGGCGGACGCATGCAGCTCGTGCACCGGGTCATGGAGATCGCCCCCCTTGGAGGCCGCTACGGTCTTGGCCTGATCCGCGCCGAAGCCGACATCCATCCCGACGACTGGTTCATCACCTGCCACTTCGTGGATGACAAGGTCATGCCCGGCACCCTGATGTACGAGTGCTGCATGCATACCCTGCGCATCTTTCTGCTGCGCATGGGCTGGGTGGCTGAAACGGCCGGCGCGGCCTGGGAACCGGTGCCTGGCGTGGCCAGCCGGCTCTGCTGCCGGGGCCAGGTACTGGAGACAACCAGGATCGTCACCTACGAGGTAACGGTACGCGAACTCGGCTATCGCCCGGAGCCGTATGCCGTGGTGGACGCCCTGATGTATGCCGATGGCAAGCCGATTGTGGAGATCACCAACATGTCGGTGCGCCTGACCGGAACCAACCAGGAACATTTGATCGATTTGTGGCGTGGCAACCTTCCCCCTCTCCC
>MHXL01000088.1:0-5475 GCA_001824455.1 Desulfuromonadaceae bacterium GWB2_53_15 | reverse complement strand
AGAGGGCAGGGGTGAGGGGAACAAACCAGCCATCTATACCAAGCAGCAGATTCTGGCCTACAGTAACGGCAAGCCCTCCGAAGGCTTCGGCGAACCGTACCTGATCTTCGACAGCGCACGCAAGATCGCCCGCCTGCCAGGCCCGCCCTACCAGTTCATGGACCGGGTCACGGCACTCAGGGGCGAGCCGTGGCAGATGGTCGCCGGCGCCAGTGTCGAGGCCCAGTACGACATCCCTGCTGATGAATGGTATTTCGCTGCCGAGCGCCAGCCGCGCATGCCTTTTGCCGTGCTGCTTGAAGCAGCCCTGCAGCCGTGCGGCTGGCTGGCAGCCTATGTTGGTTCGGCCCTGACCAGCCCCACCGACATCTCCTTCCGCAACCTGGGCGGCAGCGCCATCCAGCACCGTCCGGTCACCCCGCACAGCGGCACCCTGACCTGCTGCGCCACGCTGAAGAAGGTTGCCACCAGCGGCGGCATGATCATTCAGGAGTACGACTTCAGCGTGGCCGATCGCCAGGGGATCCTCTACGAAGGCGATACCATGTTCGGCTTCTTTTCCAGAGAAGCCCTGGCAGCCCAGGTCGGGATCCGCGACGCCAAACCGTACCAGCCGACGCTGGAGGAGAGCGCTCGCGGCCAAAGCCTGTCTTTCCCCGAGTCAGCCCCTTTTCCGGACAAGATGCTGCGCATGATCGATCGGATCGAGCTATTTGTCCCGGATGGCGGACCAGCCGGCCTCGGTTACCTGCGCGGGACCAAGCAGGTTGATCCGGACGAATGGTTCTTCAAGGCCCATTTCTACGAAGACCCGGTCACCCCTGGCTCGCTGGGGCTGGAATCGTTCCTGCAACTGGTCAAGTTTGCGGCTGTAGAGCGCTGGGGCTGGCAGGTGGGCAACACCCTGGCCGTTGTCGCCCTGGGACATCGCCACAGCTGGCTGTACCGCGGCCAGGTTGTGCCAAACAACAAATTAGTCACCGTGCAGGCCTGGATCACGGCCGTGGACGACACGCAGCGTATCCTCACCGCCAACGGCTACCTGGCTGTTGACGGCAAGGTTATCTATCAGATGAATGATTTTACCGTGCAGATGGAACAGGAACCATGAAATATACCAAGGTATTTATCGAAGAACTCGGCTATGAACTGGCACCGGTGGTGGTCACCTCCGCCGAACTGGAGGCCCGGCTGGAGCCGCTTTACCGAGCGTTGCATTTTGCGCCGGGCCAGTTGCAGGCCTTGACCGGGATCAGGGAGCGGCGCTGGTGGGAACCGGGCTATCCGCTCTCCCTGGGCGCCATAACCGCCGGGAAAAAGGCATTGGTCGCCAGCGGCATCTCGCCGGACGACATCGGCGTCCTGACCTACACCGGGGTCTGCCGGGAGCAGTTTGAACCGGCCACGGCCTGCCGGGTGGCGGCCGGTCTCGGCATCAAGGGCAACGCCGCAGTGTACGACATCTCCAACGCCTGCCTGGGAGTGCTCAACGGCATCCTGGATGTGGCCAACCGGATCGAGCTGGGCCAGATCAGGGCCGGCCTGGTGGTCTCCTGCGAAAGCGCCCGTGAGATCAACGACATCATGATCACCCGCATGCTGGAAGAGCGCAAGATGGAGCACTTTGCCGCTTCGCTGGCCACCCTGACCGGCGGTTCCGGCGCAGTGGCGGTTCTGCTCAGCGACGGTTCCTTTTCTCCGGCCAAACGACGGCGCCTGCTGGGCGGCATTACCAAGACCGCACCCGAGCATAACGGGCTGTGCCTGTGGGGCATGACCCCCGACGGGAAAGGAGGCTACACTCAATACATGAGTACCAACGGCGTGAATGTGATGAATTTCGGGATCGAGCTGGGCAAACGGACCTGGAATGCATTTCTGCCGGAATTGGGCTGGAGTGCCGAACAGGTGGACCGGGTCATCTGCCACCAGGTCGGTTCCGCGCACCAGACCGCCATCCTGAAAACCCTCGGCATCCCTGCTGAAAACGACTTCTCCACCTATGAGTTCCTCGGCAACATGGGGACAGTCTCGCTCCCGCTGACCATGGCCCTGGCTGACGAACGCGAAGAGCTGCTGCCCGGCGACCGGGTCGGACTGCTCGGCATCGGCAGCGGCCTGAACTGCCTGATGCTCGGGGTGGAATGGTGAACCCCGCTCTGAACAAGGAATACCCCTTCACCAGCCACACCCTCGACCTGGACGGCCTGGGCTACCACTACCTGGATGAAGGCAGCGGCGCGCCGGTGGTCATGGTCCACGGCAACCCGTCCTGGTCCTTTTACTATCGCAACCTGGTGCTAGGCCTGCGGGATCGTTACCGCTGCATCGTGCCCGACCATATCGGCTGCGGCCTGTCGGACAAGCCCGGAGACGAGCGTTACGACTATACCCTGGCCCAACGGGTGGACGACCTGGAGCGATTGCTGGGCTCACTGGGGATCAGCGAAGGTATCACACTGATACTGCACGACTGGGGTGGTATGATCGGCATGGCCTTTGCCGTGCGCCATCCGGAGCGGATCAAGCGCTTGGTGATCCTAAACACCGCCGCCTTCCATCTGCCCAAGGAAAAACCGTTTCCCCTGGCCCTGAAGATCTGCCGCGACACCTGGTTGGGCACGTGGCTTGTGCGTGGCTTCAACGCCTTCAGCCTGGCCGCCTCGTTTGTGGGCTGCAAGGCTAACCCCATGCCGGCTGAACTGCGGGCGCTGTACCGCCTGCCCTATGACAGCTGGCAGAACCGCATCGCCACCCTGCGCTTTGTTCAGGATATACCGCTGGCCCCGGGCGACCGCAACTACGACCTGGTAAGCCAGGTGGCTGACGGGCTGGCCCGGTTTAAGGGGCTGCCCATGGCTATTTTCTGGGGCGAGCTGGATTTCGTCTTCGATCCCCATTTCCTGGCCGAATGGCAGCGCCGCTTCCCCCAGGCCGAGCTGCATTCCTACCCGGACGCCGGGCATTACATCCTTGAGGACCTGAAGGATGAAATCGTGCCGCTGATATGTGAGTTTATGGACCGGACGGAGAAAGACGGGAACCTTACCACCCCCAGCCCCTCCTAAAATAGGAGGGGGGCTAAAACTAAGAGCTCCCCCTCCTTCCTTTAAGGAGGGGGTTGGGGGGTGGTTCGGAGCAATCAGACATGCTTAACAACCGACCGGTTCTGAAATCCCGCCGAAAAGAGTTGCGAAACAATTCCACTTCAGCCGAGAGAATGCTCTGGAGCATATTGCAACATAGCAATCTTGGAGGTTACAAATTCCGGCGGCAACACAGTGTCGGATCATATATTCTGGATTTTTACTGCCCTTCAGAAAAACTGGCCGTTGAACTTGACGGCGATTCACATTTCACTGACGAAGCGATTGAGTATGATCGTGAAAGAACAGCATATCTGAACGCTTTGAATATCAAGGTGATTCGGTTTCTGAATACGGATGTTTACAATAATCTGAATGTTGTCTGTGAACAGATCTTGGAGAAAATTAAAAGCGGAAACCTTACCACCCCCAACCCTTTAGGCCCGTAGTTTGGGTCTTCCTAAAACAGGAGGGGGGCTTAAAAGCCCCCTCCTTCCTCTAAGGAGGTGGTTGGGGGTGGTTGCCTTTAAATCTCATCAATCTTACTTCCGGGTAAATGAATATGACCGCCAACGACATCGTCAACATCTCCCGCCCCCTTACGGAACTGGCGTTATCCCAGCCGGACACTCCGGCGATTATCTTTCCCCAGGAAAACCGTTCCCTGAGCTATCGACAGCTGGATGAGGAAAGCGATTGCCTGGCGCATGGGCTTGGCCGCCTCGGCATTGTGGCCGGCACGCGCACCGCGCTGCTGGTGCCACCCGGCCCGGAGCTGTTTGCCCTGACCTTTGCCCTGTTCAAGGCAGGTGCGATCCCGGTCTTCATCGATCCGGGCATCGGCGCCCGCAACCTCAAAGGATGCCTGGCGGAAGCAGCGCCGGAGGCGTTCATCGGCATACCCAAGGCCCATCTGGCGCGTCGTCTGTTCGGCTGGGGCAAGAACAGCCTGCGCATCCTGGTTACCGTGGGCGGCAGCAGCCGCTTCTGGGGCGGAGTCACGCTGGCCGAGGTGCGCAGCCAGGGCGGTGGGAGCGGGCCGTTCAAGGCAGCCGCCACTGCTTGGGACGACACCGCGGCCATCCTGTTTACCAGCGGCAGCACCGGCCCACCCAAAGGGGCGGTCTACACCCATGGCAACTTCGCGGCCCAGGTTGCGGCGCTGCAAGAACTGTACGAAATAATGCCGGGCGAGGTCGATCTGCCCACCTTTCCCCTGTTCGCCCTGTTTGCCCCGGCCCTGGGCATGACCGCCGTCATCCCCCAGATGGACTTCACCCGGCCCGGCCGGGTCGAACCGGAGCGAATCCTCGGACCGGCCGCCAGCTACGCCGCCACCACCATGTTCGGCTCCCCGGCCCTGCTCAACCGGGTGGGCCGCTGCAGCGCGCCCCAGGGTGCAAAGCTGTCGAGCCTCAAGCGGGTTATCTCGGCCGGTGCCCCGGTTTCCGCCGAGGTGCTGGAGCGCTTCAGCGCCCTGCTCCCGCAGGATGCCGAAATCTTTACCCCCTACGGGGCCACCGAGGCGCTGCCGGTCAGCTCCATCGGCAGCCGCGAGATCCTGGCCGAGACCGGCCACCTCACCGGCGAAGGGCGCGGCGTCTGCGTCGGCCGCCCTGTGCCGAGCATCGACCTGGCCATCATCCCGATCAGCGACGAACCGATTGCAGATTGGTGCGAAGACCTGGCGCTTCCCCCCTGGGAAGTGGGAGAGATTGTCGTCAGCGGGCCGCAGGTTACTGCCAGCTACTTCAACCGCCCCGAGGCGACCAGACTGGCCAAGATCGCCGACCCGGAGGGTGGCGTCTGGCATCGCATGGGTGATGTGGGCTATCGGGACAATACCGGCAGGATCTGGTTCTGCGGCCGCAAGTCGCACCGGGTCGTGAGCCCGGCTGAAACCCTGTTCACCATACCGGTGGAAGGGGTGTTCAATGTCCATCCCCTGGTGTTCCGCACGGCCCTGGTCGGTGTCGGCAAAAAGGGGAGCCAACGGCCGGTACTGTGCGTGGAATTGGAAAAGGGGACCAAAAAGAGCGAGCAGGCCCTGGTCCGGCGCGATCTCCTGGAGCGGGCGGCGCTTTATCCCCACACCAAGGGCATCCGGGATATCCTCTTCCATCCGGCCTTTCCGGTGGATATCCGCCATAATGCCAAGATCTTCCGGGAAAAGCTGGCAATCTGGGCTGCGGGTAAAATCAGGTGAAGGTATTAGTCACGGGCGGAGGCGGCTTCCTGGGCGGTGCCATTGTCCGGCAGCTGCTGGAGCGCAGGGACACTGTCAGGAGTTATTCCCGGGCAGCGTACCCTGAACTGGCCCGGCTCGGCATTGATCAGCTGCAAGGTGACCTGGCCGACCAGGAGGCGTTGTGCAAGGCCGCACAGGGGT
>MHXL01000087.1:21140-24428 GCA_001824455.1 Desulfuromonadaceae bacterium GWB2_53_15 | reverse complement strand
CGCTGGCAATGCGGGCAACAGATCAGCTCATCTCCCCGGAAGAGGGTGTTGTAGAGCTGCGGAGGCAGGTTCATGTTGCAGCCCAGACAGTATCCGTCGCGGGCAATGGCAACGGCCTGGCCGCGGCGCTGGTCGCGCAGGCTGTTGTAGCGCTTGAGCAGGCTGGCCGGCAGCGTTTTGGTGATCACCTCGCGCCGGGTGGCATCGGCGTCGACGTCCTGCTGGATGGCGGCGATCTCGGCAAGCTTTTCCTGGCGGCGCTGCGCCACGTTTTGCTCCATTTCAGCCAGATTGGCCGATCTGGCGGCAATGTCAGCGGATAGTTCCTCGATCTGTCCGATCTTCTGCAGAATCTGATCTTCCAGTTCGGCTGTTTGTTTGCGCGCCGCGGAAATCTCACGACCAAAGGCCTGGAACTCCTTGTTGGTCTTGATCTCCTTCATGTGAGACTCGGAGCGCTGGATGTTCTCCTGTTCGGTCGCCAGAGAGCTTTCAAGTTCTCCCTTGTCCTGTTCTACCTGTGCCATTCGTGTTTCCAGGGCGGCCAGCTCTTCACGGGCCGTGTCCAGTTCATGGTCGATCCCGTTGATCTCGCTGTGCAGCCCATTCTGGGTGTTTTTCAGCGAATCAAGTAGAAGGTCGATCTCCTGCAGTTGTTCCAGCATTTCTAGTCTGTTCTTCAAATTTGCTTCCTCCTGGTATTCTGAGTATTTTTATGACCTTAACTGTGTCCGGCAGTTCTGAAGGGATCAGTCTCTACTGTGCATGGCAGTATCTCGCACTCGGTGTGCCCCGCCTTGCCCAGCAGGTTGCGCAATTGTTCGGTTAGCGCTGCCGTCATGATATGTTCGCTAGGAAAATGTCCGGCATCGATCACGGCAATGCCCTGGTCCTGGGCATCACGGGCGTCGTGGTACTTGACATCGCCTGTCACCAGGCAATCCGCCCCGGCCCGGACCGCCTCACGCAGCAGCGAGGCTCCGCTGCCGCTGCACAGTGCCACCTTGTGTATCCGGGTGGCAGGCTCACCAACATAGCGTAGCAGCGGGGCCTGCAGCTGCTCGCTGATTTGTGCGGCAAAAACTGCCAGCGGGACAGGGTTCGCAAGCTGCCCGATCCTTCCCAGTCCCAGCCGTTTGCCCTCGTTGAACAGAGGATAGATGTCAAGGGCCGGCTCTTCATAGGGATGGGCGTTCAACAGTGCCTTGATGGCACGCGGCAGACTGACCCGGCTGACCAGCACTTCCAGGCGCTGCTCCCGCACACGCTCCAGTATTCCTGAGCGTCCTACGAAGGGGGTTGCTCCCTCCAGTGGGGTAAAGCTGCCTTCGCCGGCTGCGGCAAAGGAACAATCGCTGTAGTTGCCCTGGTTCTCGATGTGGGGGAATAGGGCTGTGCGCATACGTTCAAGGTGATCTTCGGGCACAAAAACCACCAGCTTGACCAGTTCCTGCAGCGAGGTGGTCTGGAGCGGCACGCAGCCGGAAAGTCCCAGTTGCTCAGCAAGCAGGTCGTTCAACCCTCCGGTGGCAATATCGTAGCTGGTGTGGATGCTGACTATCGCCAGACCACCCTTGATGGCAGTATGGATCAGCTTGCCCAGGGTGGTTGCGGTAGAGATGTTTTTTTGCGGTTTGAAGATCAGGGGGTGATGGGTGATGAGGAGTTGGCAGGAAGAAGCAAGGGCTGAATCGATAACGCTTGGTGTGGGATCCAGGGCAACCATGATTCGGGAAATGTTTGCGTCTGGGTCGCCTATCTGCAACCCTGAGTTATCCCAGGATTCCGCCAGCCCTGGCGGAGCTATTTTGTTAATGATACCAAGTAGATATGAAAGTTTTATGTTTTTCATGAGGCACAAACAAAAAGAGTGCAACCTTGCGGTGTGCACTCTCGGGGGAAAGTTATGTTGGGTCGCCCCATTCGTAATATTGCCGGCATCCGGCGTATCTACCTCGGTATGAATTGGTGGGCCCACCAGGACTCGAACCTGGGACCAACCGGTTATGAGCCGGTGGCTCTAGCCAACTGAGCTATAGGCCCGTGGGAAATAAATATATTAGGGAAGCAGGCTGCGACTGTCAAGAACTTTTGAACCCTGTGGTCATTTCTTTGCTGGACAGGCAGATTTTATCGGGTCTGCAGATGACGGATGTACGGAATCAGGTATAATCTAAATACCAATTCCAAATCAAGGCGCTATCTTTGCTGGCTCGTCTTCGGCTCCTCAGCGTACGAAGTTGTGCGCCTTCGTTGCCTCAGTCTTCGCCGACTTGATTTCAGCCTTGATTTTAAATTGGTAAAAACAGTCGGTCTGAAAAGGAGCGCGGCAATGAGAACACTTCTGACGGCTGCATGTGCCCTAGTTGCATTTGTCACAGCCTCGTCACTGGCGGATGACAGGGGTCGAATTGATCTTGGAATCCCGGTTATTTCAAAACCAATTGCACCGGCGCCCGTGCTTCCCCCTGTACCTGTGCCTGTGCCGGAGTCACCACAGGTAATACTTTATGAGGCCCCGCGTTTTATCTATTCACCGATCCTCGGCTTTTATGTGTCGGTCGGGATCCAGTACGACATTGTCTATATTGCGCCGAACTACTATTACTACTGGCGTGGCAACTGGTACAAGGGCCCTTACTACAATGGACCCTGGCAGGTTACAACGCCACAGATGCTGCCACGAATAATGGTTAAATTCAATTATGAGCGGATTCGCTTATACCGCGACCAGGAATACAAGAAGTACTTGCAGGACCGGATGTATTATCGTGGGCAGTGGCATGATCCCATGCTGAGATGACAGCGGGAAGTGCGGAACAGGCTGCCGGTGCGGGTGATACCAAAGCAGCCTGTTCCAATTGGGATTCTATTTTCCAATAGTGCTGTTTGCAGATGAAGCTAGGCCCGCGAGATGAACCTGCCGTCGCGGGTGTCAACCTTGATGCGCTCGCCGCTTTCCAGATAGGGGGGCACCCTGGTCTTCAGGCCGGTCTCCAGAATGGCCTCCTTGGTTTCGGCGGTGGCAGTGGCATTTTTCAGTGCCGGAGCGGTTTCAGTCACGGTCAGCTCCACGGTCAGCGGCAGATCGACATTGACCATGCGGCCCTCGAAGATCCCCAGGGTGACCTCGGCTCCTTCCAGCAGAAAAGGCGAGACCGACTGAAAATCCCCTTCCTCCATCTCATACTGCTCGTAGTTCTCCAGATCCATGAACATCCCGCGGCTGCCGTCGGCATACAGAAACTGCCCTTTGTGGCGCTCGAAATCGGCCTCGTCGACCTTGTC
>MHXL01000087.1:14066-21053 GCA_001824455.1 Desulfuromonadaceae bacterium GWB2_53_15 | reverse complement strand
GGGCGAACTGACGGTTACATCGACAATCAGGCAGGGAGCGCCGTCCAACTGGATGACAAGCCCTTTTTTGAAATCAGACGTGGTAAACATGCATTCTCCTTTTTTTGATTCATGGGAGTTATGCGAATCATGAGAATTATGGGAAAAATTGATCCCATTATTCCCATTGCTCTCATAACTCCCATTGTTTTCATCTTTTCCGATATTCAGCCGTGGGCCAGAAGGGGATCCCGCCGCGGGGAGTAAATTCGCCGCGCACCGTCAGCCAGGCCGGGTCGATCAGCGCGACCAGGTCGTTACAGATGCGGTTGACACCGGATTCATGAAATTCACCGTGCATGCGGAACGAACCCAGATAGAGCTTGAGGCTCTTGCTCTCCACGCAGAGCTTGTCCGGCTGGTAGTCGATCACAATTTTGGCGAAGTCGGGCTGGCCGGTCATGGGGCACAGGCAGGTGAATTCGGGACACTCGATGTGCAGCGTGCCGACGGCTCCTGCCGGGTTCATGTCCGGCTGGGCAAAAGGGCTGGGAAACGCCTCCAGCAGGGCGGCGTCTGGCTGGTCATAGGTGTAGGTGGTTTTGCTGCCTTCGCCGAGTGTTTTTAATTGTTCATGCAGCTTCATTAATTGCTCCCTCACGAAAATACTCTCTGTCTTGAACCGCAGAAAATAATTTCTAACTTACTAGCCCCAAAAAGCGGGATAAGTGCGTTAACGAAATTATTCCCTGCTTAAAGCCGCAGAAAATAATTTCTAACTTACTGCCCCAACAAACGGGATAGTGCGTTCACGAATTTATTTCCTGCCACAACCCGCAGAAAATAAATTCTAACTTACTAAAATCTGCGATAACATAGCATCGCATCTGTTGGCAATCAATTTATTGCAGGACGAAAGGGGAATCAGGGTATGTCCGCAGCCGACGACCTGCTAGCACTCTACCAGCCGGAGATCGGCCACGAGCTCCACTGCGGCCCCTGGCTGAAGATCAATCAGCAGCGCATTGACGCCTTTGCCGCTGCCACCGGCGACCTGCAATGGATCCACACCGACCCGCAGCGGGCAGCCCAGGAATCGCCCTATGGCGGCACCATCGCCCATGGCTATCTGACCCTGTCGCTATTGCCGCTGTTGACCGAAAGCAATGCCCCCGGATTCTTCGAGAAGAACTACCCAGGCATGCGCCTGCGCCTCAACTACGGCCTCAACCGGGTGCGCTTTCCCGCTCCGGTGCTGGCCGGTTCCCGCATCCGCAGCCATATGACGCTCAAGGAGCTGGAGCGGGCCGGCGAGGGGGTCCAATTCACCTATCTGATCTCCGTCGAGATCGAAGGCAACGACAAACCGGCCTGCGTGGCCGAGTTTCTGGCGCGGGTCTATCCATGAGCATCCCATTCTCGCCCCATATCCGTGCTGTTCATCCCCCTCCCATCTCCGAGGTCAAGGGCTGGCTGGCAACCCGCCCCGACATCGGTCTGGAGCTGATCGACCTGTGCCAGGCCGTGCCGGACTACCCGCCTGCGCCGGAGCTGGTCACTCATCTGGCCACGCTGCTGGATGACCCGCTAACTTCGAAATATTCGCCGGATGAAGGGCTGCCCGAGGTGCTGGCGGCGGTCTGCGAAACATATCGGCGCAAATACGGGGCACAGCTCGAACCGGACAATCTATGCCTGACCATCGGCGCCAGCCAGGCTTTCTGGCTGGCCATTGTGACCCTCTGCCAAGCCGGGGACGAGGTGGTGGTGCAGTCGCCCTACTATTTCGACCATGCCATGGCGCTCGACATGCTGGGCATTCGCGGCGTCTATGCCCCTTTTGACGAAGCCTCGGCCGGTTTGCCCTCGCCGGCGGTCATCGCAGCGCTGATCACGGCCAAGACCCGTGCCATCCTGCTGGTCAGTCCCAGCAACCCAACCGGCGCCATTATCCCGCCTGAAACACTCCAGGAACTGTACAGCCTGGCGCAGTGCCGCAACATCGCCCTGATCCTGGATGAGACCTACAACGAGTTCATCCCCGGCGGGGTGCGTCCACACGACCTGTTCACCCGGCCGGGGTGGGGGGAACATTTCGTCCAACTCGCCTCCTTTGGAAAGACCTTTGCCCTGACCGGCTACCGGGCCGGCCTGCTGGCGGCATCCCGGCAGTTCATTCAACACGCCCTCAAGGTGCAGGATTCCATGGCGGTCTGTCAGCCGCGCATAACTCAGCATGCGGTCCGTTTCGGTCTGGAGCATCTGGACGCTTGGGTGGCGGCCAATCGCGAGATGATGGCCCGGCGCCACGACCTGTTCCGGGCCGAATTCATGCAGCCGGGCAACCCCTTCCGATTGTCGGCCAGTGGGGCCTTCTTCGCCTGGGTGCGCCACCCCTGGCCGGAGTTGACCGGACGCCAGGCTGCCAAGCGCCTGGTGGACGAGACCGCCATCCTCTGTCTGCCGGGCGAGGTCTTTGGCTCCGGCCTGGAAGGCTATCTGCGGTTGGCCTTCGGCAATATCCGCGAGGAGGCGATCCCTGAAGCGGTCAGACGTTTCCGGAAGATGGCAGCATGACGTCTGCCATGGATAATGACCTTGGAAGTGAGTGTTAAATGCGATTTACAGAGAACTAGTTGCCAAGCAGTGCCTTCAGAGGATTCCAGTCTATCCTTTCCAGTAGAGCCCGGGCGCGCGCCGGTTCAGCCTGCGCGCAGACATTCACGCTCTGAACCCTGGTGTGTGGGGCCTTCAGGTTCATGCTTGAGCCGACACCCTTCTGGCCCGACCTGGCGCCGGGCTTCCAGTTCCCGATTACGACACAGGTGTTGCCCTCAACCCACTCGACATAATTTTCCCGATAGTGATTGTCGTCCAAACGGTAGGCGGGATTGCCGTCTATAGGTTTCTGCTTGTTGGACCCCTTGTAATTGTCCTGAAAGGCAAGCCAGGAATCGTTAACCGTAAAGAACAGTTTGGCATAGACATCACGGGGAGCCATTGCTTTGTCCTCGCCCTTGCGCTGGCGTTCGGCATCTTCTGCTGGGGCAAACATCTGTTTTCCCACGGCGTCCATCTCCCTTTGAAGCCGTTCCATCGCCTTCATATCCCCACGCTCGGCGGCTGCGCCGATCTGGGCAGCCAGTTCTTCGAAGCGCTGTTGCCGTGCTTGATCAGCCTGCGGTGGAGCAGCGCCGGGGCTGAGGGCCGCCTCTTCCCGTTTTAGCCGGGCCGCTTCAACTTTTGCGGTATCCATCCATTTCACCTGATAGTGCAGTCGCATCGGGCCACTTTCCACACCCTTGAAAACCCGGTCAGTGACCTCTCCGGCAGCGCGCTCGGTTTCATCCCAACCCGCAGGACCGCTCCGGGGTGCGGCCTGCTGAAAGGCTCCATAGACCCTGCGCATAAAATCCATCTCGCCCTTGGTGGCTGGCCGGGATTCTCCATCGGCATATACGGATGACGCAAACAACAGGCAGGTGATTGCCACGGATATGATCCTGATAGTAATAATGAATCTCCTCCTTGAGTTGGCTTATTCTTTGGAATTGTCGTAAACGCGCGCGTTCCGCACTCGCCGGTTGCCGATCTGTGAGGCGACTTCATGGCGTTCCACCTTCTTGTTGACGATGAGTTCCTCATAACCGACATAGCCTGACTTCGCGAGTTCAGCCACAATCTGGACAAACTGCTCTTTGTCTTCGGGTGGCAAGGCATGGAAAGCGTCAAAACGGCCGGACTTGCCGAGATTAAAGAAATCGTCAACCGCAGTAAACACGTCACGAGATACGGAAAATTCCACCGATAACGCATCGTCTGAGCCGGACCGCACTGCCTGGCTGCCTGTTGCCTGCGACAAGTTTACCGGATCGACAGCTCCCTGTTGCCGGGCATGCTGATTTATTCGGGGTTGTGATTGAGCCGCTGCATCTTCTGTTGACAGCATCTTTTCGCGCAAGGCCGAAAGTGTAGTAATCATGACAGCTCTCCTTTCCGTACTGGAAACTTACTATATTTATCGGGATCGGACGCTAAAGCTGTAACTGATTGATTTCTTAGTGGCAGCCAGTTATGAACTACAACAAAATGCTAACCTTTGAACAATTTCAGGATTGGTTTGCAGTTTTTCACAGACTTTTATCCTCGCCACACCTTCACAAAAAAGTGTTCTCACACTACCCTGAGCGCTTCCCGCCTGTCAATCACAGCACTGACATTTCACCATAGGTTGACTGACACTTTTAGATTTATCCAATTGACGACTTCACGGGTTATCTGTGATATATAACATGCTACAGGGCTGCATTTGCAATGGTCAATAAGTCGTAATCAGGGAAAACACTTATGGACGTCATCACCACCCATGTAAACACCGATTTCGACAGCCTGGGCGCCATGGTGGCCGCAACCCGGCTCTACCCCGATGCCCTGCTCAGTTTTCCCGGTTCCCAGGAAAAGGGGGTGCGCGACTTCCTGGCCCGCTATCCCGACTATCTCCCCCCTTGTACCCGCGCCAAAGACATCGACCTGTCCGTTGTGACCCGCCTGATCATCGTTGATTGCCAGCATGTCAACCGCATCGGACGTTTTGCCGAAATAGTCAACCGCCCCGGCCTGGACATCCATATCTACGACCACCATCCCGTGACGGACCGCAGCATCCAGCCGACCGGCGGCATCATCCGTCCTTGCGGCTCTTCAGCCACCATCCTGGCGGGCATCCTGATGGATCACAGCCTGACGCTTACCCCCGAAGAGGCCACCCTGGTGATGCTCGGCATCTATGAGGATACGGGCCGGCTCCTGTTCCCCTCCACCATCCGGGACGACTTCCTGGCTGCTGCCTGGCTGCTGGGGCAGGGGGCGCGGCTGAATATCGTCTCTGATTTTATCTCGCAGGATATGACCACGCAGCAGGTGGAGCTTCTCAACATGCTGCTGAAAACCCTCAAGACGACCACGGTTAATGGCGCTCAGGTCTCTATCGCCCATGCCTCCAGCGATTCCTATATCGGCGATATTGCCGCCCTGGCCCACATGATCCGGGATATGGAGAATCTGGATGCACTGTTCCTGGTGGTGGCCATGGAGAATCGTGTCTACCTGGTGGCCCGCAGCCGGGTGCCGGAGGTCAATGCGGGTGAGATCCTGCGGCGCTTCCATGGGGGTGGCCATGCCACGGCCGCCTCGGCCACGATCCGGGACCTGTCGCTGAAACAGGTGCTGGAAAGGCTGGAAGAACTGTTGCGGGTCGAGGTCAGTCCGCAGGTCTGCGCCGGTGATATCATGTCCGCGCCGGTCAAGACCATGTCGGCCGATGTGACCATTGCCGAGGCGCGGGAGCTGCTCACCCGCTACAATTGCAATGCCATGCCGGTCATGGATGGGGCCGCCATGATCGGCATCATCTCCCGCAAGATAGTGGAAAAAAGTCTCTACCACGATCTGGGTGCATCGCCGGTCACCGACTTCATGCACACCGAATTCATGCGCGGCAGCCGCGCTACGCTGCTGTCCGATATTCAGGAGTATATGGTGGGTGGCAACCGGCGCTTTGTGCCGGTGTTCGAAGGGGAGCTTCTGGTGGGGGCGGTGACGCGTACCGATTTGCTGCGCCACATGTATGGCGGACGGCGTGGCCAGCCCGAGGCGCTGTATGACGTGGATGCCTTGACAACGGTGCCCAAGAGCCGCTCGATTGTCGGCCAGATCGGCAAGCGCCTGCCGGCGTCCGCCATCAAGCTGCTGCGCGAGCTGGGGAAGACCGGCGACGAACTGGGACTGGTGGTCTACGCGGTGGGCGGTTTTGTCCGCGACCTGTTGTTGGGCGTGAAGAACCTGGACATGGATGTGACCGTGGAGGGGGACGGCATCTTTTTCGCGGAGAGTTTCGCCGCCTCCCATGGCTGCCGGGTCCGCAGCCATCCGAAATTCGGCACGGCGGTGGTGATCTTTCCCGACGGGAGCAAACTGGATGTGGCCAGCACCCGCCTGGAATATTATGAGTCCCCCGGCGTGCTGCCCACGGTGGAGCGTTCTTCGCTCAGGCACGACCTTTATCGCCGCGATTTTACCATCAATACCCTGGCGTTTTGCCTCAATGGGAGCAGTTTCGGCCGCCTGATCGACTTTTACGGCGGCCAGCAGGATATCCAGGAAGGGGTGGTGCGGGTGTTGCACAACCTGTCATTCGTGGAGGATCCGACCCGCGTATTCCGTGCCATCCGTTTTGAACAGCGGCTTGGTTTCCGCATCGCTCCCCATACGGAAAATCTGATCCGCAGTGCCGTGCGGATGAACGTCCTGGACCGGGTCGGCGGTAAACGGCTGCTCAACGAGCTGGTGCTGATCCTGGAGGAAAATGTGCCGGCTGGCGCAGTCGGCCGCATGTCGGCCCTGGGTCTGTTGCAGTTCATCCATCCCGCCCTGAAGGTGCTGCCTGAAACGGAACGGGTAATACATGAGGCCTATCAGGTGCTGGCCTGGTTCCGCCTGCTCTATCTGGAGGATGCCTGTCAGCAATGGCAGGTCTACTATTTGGCCTTGTGCGACGGGCTCCGGCATGAGGAGTTCCTGGAGGCCTGCCACCGATTGACGATGCCGGGCCGCATCATGACAAAAGACTTTGGATACCGGCGCACCGCCCTGGGAATACTGGATGCCATACAGCGCCGGTTGAAGCGCGGAAGCGAGGTCCGCAACAGCGAAATCCATGGCTGGTTTCACGGACTGCCGCTGGAGATGCTGTTGTACCTGGCTGCAAAGGCTGCCCGCGAAGAGGTGAAGCGCTTCGTATCGCTCTACCTGACCCGCCTGCGCCAGGTCCGCTGCACCCTTGACGGCGATGCACTCAAGGCGCTGGGGCTGAAGGTCGGCCCGCGTTTTCGGAATATCATGGAGCAACTGCTGGCGGCCCGTCTCAATGGCGACATAAATAGTAATGATGAAGAACGGGCCCTGGCAATGGCCCTGATTACGTCAAACAACCATAGCACTGTGTCGAAA
>MHXL01000087.1:10347-13994 GCA_001824455.1 Desulfuromonadaceae bacterium GWB2_53_15 | reverse complement strand
TAAACATCCAATGAAACAGGTGGTTGTAATAAGTTGCGCTCTTTTTGTTGTCATGGCGTTATATTTGCAGTTAAATGAGCGAAGCCACCCAGATTCCACTAATGAGGTTAGCATCCATGAAACGAATGAGCCGCATCATCTGCCTGATGACACTCGTCTCCATACTGAGCACGACAACCTCTTCCTTTGCCTCCGACAACACCTTCAAGGAGGTTTTTCAAGATGCCTTTTACGGCGGTGCCGTCGGCGCTTTGGTGGGGGCGGCATTTATGGCCTTTACCAAGAAACCTGCCGATCATTTGGAAAACATTGGCTATGGAGCGGCTGTCGGTGTCCTGGGCGGCGCAGCCTACGGCATAACCAAGTCAGCCCGTTCCCTGGCCGAGATCGACAATGGCCGGGTCAGGATTGCCATGCCGACGATTATCCCGGATCTGGTCGAGTCTTCGTCAAACAAACAGACAACCATTACCTGGCGGGCCGAACTTCTGAGGGGCACCTTCAACTAACGGCCTGTTTTTCAAACAACCAGGTTACCCCAGCCCGTCGCAGACCACTGCGGCGGGCTTTTTTTCAGAAAATACTTTTACCTTACTCATGGGAGGCAGTATGTCGGAATTCAGCAACGTAACGGTCATCAAAAAGGCCAATATCTACTTCGAGGGCAAGGTCGCCAGCCATACGGTACTGTTCCCGGACGGCAGCAAAAAGACCCTGGGCGTCATGCAGGCCGGTGACTATGAATTTTCCACGGGGGCCGCAGAGATCATGGAGATCCTGTCCGGTGAACTGGAGTGGCAGATGAAGGGTGATAACGACTGGAAGCGGGTTGTGGGTGGGGAGTCGTTCAATGTTCCGGCCAATTCGGTTTTTTTGATGAAGGTGCCGGTTGTAACGGATTATTGCTGTTCTTTTGTTTCCTAGGCCGGACAAGCCGGAACCAAAATGAAATCTGTCTCTCACAGAGGCACAGAGTCACGAAGAAAGTCCAAAACAAAAGTCTTAATGGTTACCCCAAAGACTTCAAGCTTTATATACTGGTTTTCTTCGTGCCTTTGTGCCTCCGTGTGAGTAATGTTTTTCTGAAAATATTGCTAAGATTTTGTAGATACTTAAACCGTAAGAGACACCACATCTATTATCATGAACCATTTACCCTCCATCATAACCGGCCGTTTTGCCCCATCCCCCACCGGCGCCCTGCACACCGGTTCGCTGGTGGCGGCGGTGGGGAGCTGGCTGATGGCGAAAAACACTGGTGGGCGCTGGCTGCTGCGCATCGACGATCTGGATAGTCCGCGCCAGGTGCCGGGCATGGTGGATGATATCCTGGCCACGCTGGAGTCCTTTGGTTTGTTGTGGGACGGGGAAATTGCCTGGCAAAGCCGGAATATTGAAGCATATTGCGCAACCTTCGAGGAACTGCAGAAGCTGGGGTTGGTTTATCCCTGCGGCTGCTCGCGCAAAGAGATCGCTTTGTCCGCCTCGGCTCCGCATCATGATGACGATTGCATTCCTTATCCCGGCACCTGCCGCAATGGGCTGCGACCTGGGGCGGCTGTCCGTTCCTGGCGGGTACGGGTGACGGATGAGGAGGTCTGCTTCGACGACCTGCGCCGCGGGCAGGTTTGCCAGAACCTAGCCAGTTACTGCGGGGATTTCGGGTTGCGCAGGGGTGACGGGGGCTTTGCCTACCAACTGGCGGTGGTGGTGGATGACCACTTGACCGGTGTAAGCCAGGTGGTGCGTGGCGACGATCTGCTTGGGTCAACGCCGCGTCAGGTCTACCTGCAAAGCCTGCTTGGCCTGCAGCAGCCGGGCTATTGCCATCTGCCGCTGGTGACTGGTCCGGGGGGCGTCAAGTTGAGCAAGCGGGACAACCTGGTTTCTCAACACCTGGGGAATTGGACTGGGAGGGAAGGGCGGTTGCTGTTGAGTGTGCTGCGTTTCCTGGGGCAGGAACCCCCGCAGTGCCTTGTGGGCGCATCCTGCGGGGAGATCCTGGAATGGGGTGCCAAATATTTCGATGCCACCCGCATCCCGCTGGCGGGTGGCGAGTTGTGCTATTAAACTGGAAAAAACATTTACCACGGAGACACAGAGGCACGGAGATTGTCATTACAGAGAGTTGTATAAATTTTAGAGTTTTTTCCCCTCACCTTTAAGGTACGGTTTATTTCAATAAAATCTGCGGGTTCCTCTGTGTCTCCGTGTCTTCGTGGTTCAAGCCGTTTATCGGGTTAACCTACCTGATTTTGTTGTTATGTCCTTGTTTTGATCTATCTGCGTTCATCCCATTCATCCCAGTTAAAACGCCTTTTACGGTTTAGTTGCCGCAGAACCCGGCCCCTTCATAAAAGCCTTGAAATCAATGGTATCGCGCATCCTCGTCAAAGTCTCCGACAGATCCCACCAGCCGTTCTTGAAAGCCGCATAGTCCGGAGCACCGCTCATGGCCGAGGCATAGCGGATCGAGTTTCCGTAGAATAGCCATTGCTTGGTCCACATCTTCTCGATGGTTTCATCAAAGGGGTTAGCCTTGTCCTCCAGCTTCTTGTCCCAGGCCTCAACCAGCAGTTGCGTTGCCGCCAGGGTCATGGCGTCGCTCTCTTTGATGGTTGCATCCAGTTTTTTAAAGTGTCCGTCAATCCAGGGTGTTGAATGGCACGCCGAGCAGATGTTCTTCATCGCGGCAAGCCGCTTGGCCTGCTCGTCGCCATTGATCAGGTAGCCGGATGCCGGTACGCCGGTGAAGTTGGTCGGCAGGGGCAGCCCGTCGCTGTTGCGGATGATGGTGGTGTTGCCGGACTTGGGCTGGGGATGGGTGTAGGGCAGCCCGAACAGCCGCACCCAGAGGCGCGCGCCGAAGTCGTGGGTCCGCTCAGCCAGCACGCGGTTGTCCGGTGTTACAACCAGGCTGTTGTGGCAGCTGGCGCAGGTTGGGGACTCGAAATCCTTGCCCGCCTTCCAGGGCACGGCCTTAAAGTCGAATTCCTCTTCCTTGGACTCGTACAGGTTGCCATGCTTGCTCTCCTTGTAGACGTTGTAGGCGGGCACGTCCGGTTCCAGGTGGCATTGTCCGCAGGTGTACGGCTTGCGAGCCACCTTGATCGAGAAGGAATGGCGGGGATGGCATGAGGCGCACGAGCCGAGGCTGTTGTCCGGATTTTCCCTCCCAACTCCCTGGTTCGGCCAGTTGGTCAGGTCTGGAACGGACATCTCGCCCGTTGCGACGCGGATGGTCTTCATCCCTTTTACCTCAACCTTGGTGCCATGGCAGCCGAGGCAGGTTTCATGCTTGGTGTTATAGCTGCTCTTCTCAGCGATGATCTTGCCATCCACCACTTTTTTGAGACCATCCACCGAATCCACCAGGGTATGGTAGACCGGGTTGTCCATCAGGTTCTTGATGGCGTGCGCCTTCTTGCTGTCGGAGAACTGGACGACTTCCTTTTCGTGGCAGGTCTTGCAGTCATTGGGGGATACGATCACATTGATGCGGAAGCCATTGTGCTTGAAGTTGTCCTTGTGCGCCTCCGGGTTCTGGCCATGGCATTCGAAACATCCGACAACGATAGCGGCATAGCGCTCCGGCACCGCGGCTACCGAGATCCGGCGCTCGATCTCCGGTTTTTTGAGCGCCAGGC
>MHXL01000087.1:8354-10330 GCA_001824455.1 Desulfuromonadaceae bacterium GWB2_53_15 | reverse complement strand
TGCAGGCTTGACTGCCAGTCATGGACGATCCCCGGTGTATAGATTTCGTGGCAGGCGATGCAGGCCTTGCTTTCCATGCTGAGAGGAAGCTTTGGGTCAATTTCCTGCTTGGGTGCAGCCAGGGCTGCCTGGGTGAGGATGCTAGCGGCACAGACGGTTACGAATCCAGTGGTCAGCAAGCGCATGTTGTAAACCTCCCGATTGTAGAGTTAGATTCTGGCTATGGAACCAGAACCAAGCCAGGTGGTTGTGCCAGCTAGGCTGAAAAAAGTCAATGGAAAGATTAGCATAGATTTATTAAAATCAAATGCTGCTCTGCGCTTGAAGCGATCAGGGCGGGGCATGCAAAAGTCTCTGCTGCTTTGGGCCTCCCTATTCTTTTTCGTCAGGGCATTTGTTCGGCACCTGCCTCAGGTTGTTGACCTTCCGCATTATTCGCCGGCCGGGGCTCAGGCAGTGGCAGGCCAGCGGGCTTGCCATGGGCGGGGCAGTATTCGGTCGGTTCAGTCCCGGTGATAAAGAATTCGTCCCGTTTTTGAGGGCAGTCGCTTGTTGCCAGGTAGCCTGTTGCCGGGTCGATGGAAACTGAAACCACCGTATCCGGCTGGGGGAAATCAGCGGCGGCTTCAGCTGCCAGGGCCGGACGCATGAACTTTTCCCAGATCGGGGCCGCGACAGCACCTCCGGTAAAACCTTTCCCTCCTGGCTGTGGTTTGTCATATCCTATCCAAATGCCGGTTACCATCTTGGGGGTATAGCCTACGAACCAAGCATCCCGATAATTATCGGTGGTGCCAGTCTTTCCGGCTGAAGGATGTGACTGGCTGAATTTTTTAAGGTTTTTGGCGGTGCCATAGGTCATGACGTCTTTAAGCAGCTGGGTGGTGACAAAGGCGGTGGCAGGGGAAAGGACCGGGGCAACAGCCGGGGGAGTTTCCGTCCAGCGCCTCTGTTTGCGGTCAAACACCCGGATAATGGTTCTCGCTTCGGGGCGCATCCCTCCGGTTGCCAGGGGGGCGTATGCCAGCACCAGGTCATTCAAGGTGACTTCATTCGTTCCCAATGCCAGTGAAAGACCATTCTCGGGCTGTAACTGCAGCCCCATTTTTCCGGCAAAATCTACAAAATACGGCACACCGATCGCATCCAGCAATTTAACCGCAATGACATTGTTGGAATAGGCCAGCGCCTGCCTGAGGGAAAGCTTTCCGTAGACCTCCCGGCCATAGTTCAGCGGCTGCCAGGTTTCATTGTTGCCTCGATTGTAGGTGGCCGGCGTATCATCCCAGATGCTGGCGGCAGTGATGCCTTTTTCCAGGGCTGCGGCATAGATCATCGGCTTGATGGCCGAGCCTGGCTGGCGCCTGGCGGAAAAGGCGCGGTTATAGGCACTCTGGGTAACGTCTACACCGCCTACGGCCGCCAGGACATTCCCGGTGGCGGGATCCAGGCAGACCAAGGCCCCTTGCAGCTGGGGAGAAACCCGTGAAACCCCCTCCTTCAAGGTCTTTTCGGCCAGCTTTTGCAGTTTCAGATCCAGGGCGGCGGTTACTTCCAACCCACCCTGTTCGGTGATCTCCGCTCCATAACGCTCTATCAGTTTGGCTCTAATATGGGCCAGGTACTGCGGAGCCTGGCCGTGTGGCGTAAAGGTAACACGCTGGGCTCTCAGTTTCTGCTTCTGACGGGGGGTGATCATCTTGAGCTCCACCATCCGCTTGAGAACCACGTCCCGCCGCCCGGTAACGTTGGCTGCTTTTGCCAACGGATTGTAGCGGGCCGGATTTTTCTGCACGCCGGCCAACAGGGCGCACTCGGCTTCAGTCAATTCCTCCGGACTTTTATCGAAATAGAGCCGGGCCGCCTGGGCAATGCCCCAGGCACCGTTCCCGTAATAGATCTCGTTGAAATACATCTCCAGGATCTGCTTCTTGCTGTATTTCTGCTCGAATTCCATGGCCAGGCGGGCTTCCTCG
>MHXL01000087.1:8143-8326 GCA_001824455.1 Desulfuromonadaceae bacterium GWB2_53_15 | reverse complement strand
ACAGGTACTTGTTTTTGATCAGTTGCTGGGTGATGGTCGAGCCCCCTTCGGCCAATCTCCTTTTGACCACATCCTTCATCAGGGCCCGGGCGATCCCGCGGATATCGATTCCGCCATGCTCGTAAAAGCGGGCGTCTTCAACTGCGATCACCGCTTGTTGCAGGAAAGCTGGGATGCGGTCGA
>MHXL01000087.1:0-8117 GCA_001824455.1 Desulfuromonadaceae bacterium GWB2_53_15 | reverse complement strand
AGGATCCGGCCGACAAACCGTCTTTGGTTGTCAAATACTTTTATGGAGGTATAGCCGGACGGCAGGGGGGGGTAGCTGGCGAAATTTTCCTGGGCCTTGACCGGTGAAGCCAAGGCCAAAACCAGGAAAAAACCTGCTAAAGAAAAGGAATGTATTGATTTGATCAGAAACGAATACAAGGCTGCCAATTAATTACATGCTCCCGCTGAGGTGTTGGAGTTTGATTTGACCCTTGTCATACCTGTTACCTGGATACAAGTCAATCCCCTCTGCATCGTAGCAGGCATCCTGGCCTCCCTTCCCATCGACAAGGATGTCACCTCAGCCTGGAGCAGATAATGTCAAGGCTTCGACTCGAACTTAACAGAATATCTGTCATCCTCTATGCCGTATCTGTAATTGAACTTGATCCGATCAGGCTGCGAATTTCCTTCAAGAGGAATTGTCATCTTGAACGATTCTGACCCCTTCAGCTTTACGGGCGTAAAATGGTAAGTGTTTTTAGCAAGGACTTTTCCCTGGCTGTCAAGTAGCGTTGCTTCGAGTTCCACGCTATCGTATACGGAATTCTCACGGACATTGGTCAGTATGCCATCGATACGGAGTGCATTATCCTGCTTTTCGGACTTCCAGCTGACATCCATATCGGAACTGCTGTATTGGTGGGGGGAAAAGGCCGGATTGCCGTCAAGCTGTTTGTGTGGGATGGCGGCGCAAGCAGACAAGAATAGAAAAAGTATCGTAGCCGACAAATAAATGCGTACCATGGTGATACCTCCTGAAGGTTTAGTTGGAGCTGCACCCGCCAAATTTATTGGCTGACGTGAACGGACGCTGTAATTAAATTTAGCTTACAATCGGTGTTTGTCAACCGGAGCCCGGCAGGTTCAGGGACGTCTGAAATAGAAAAGGGGCCGCAACCTCTTGCCGGCCCCTTGTTACAGCTGCATGTATTGATCTCATAACCCGCCGGCGGGAAATACTTGTGCTTTAAAACCCCACACGCAGACCAAGCACGGCGCTGTGGCTGAAATAGTCCATCGCGAATTTATGCCCGTTGGTTTCAGCGAATCTGGGCTTGGTGCTGCCGAAAAAACGGTAGCCCAGATCCAGATTAAGGCGCTTCGTCAGCGCAAAATCCACTCCAATCCCTAACTGGTAAGCAAAGACAAAGTTTGAGTCGTTGCTCATGGGCTGGCCGGTGACCTGCAGATCGGATGCCTCGATACGGGCCGCCCCGATGCCGACTCCGACATAAGGCGCCCAGGGCCGATCGTCGCGAAAGACGCCGAAAAAATTAAGCAGCAGGCTGTCCGTTGTCACATTACCTCCCCCCTTGAAGCTCCCCTCGGCAAACTTCACCTTGTCGAGCGGGTTGCTGCGCCGGGTGTATTCAAGCTCGATGCGCCCCTCACCCACAGGATTGCCCGGTTCGAAGTCCCAACCCAAGACGGCGCTGCCTTGCAGGGCCGGATCAAACTTGAGGCTGAAGCTCCCCAGGTCGTCGCTGCTCTCGGCGTCCATCAAAGCATTGCCCCCAATGAAAGCTCCCACATAAGGACCCGAGTGCTGCGCCCTGACCGGTCCGCACAACAACAGCGGCAGGCACAGGGCTATTATTATCTGGCAGGTTCGTTTCATATGATCCTCTTCTATCCACGATAAACGGGATAAGTGCGCTTACAACTTACTAAGGCACGGTTACAGTCACAGTTTGGGTCTGGCCGTTAAAACCGGCCGTAAGGATCGCCGAACCGCTATCAACCGCTACGATCTGCCCGGGCTGATTCTGGCTGTCGGCCAGGACAGCAACGTTCGGTTTGTCGATTGTCCAGGTAGAATCTTCGGTAACATCCGCACTGGTGCCGTCGCTGTAATTTGCCGTTGCCGTGTACTTGACCTGATTGCCGGAGACAACCACGCTGGAAGCGGCTGAAATGGCCAGGCTCTGAATGTTTCGTGTCCTGACGGTAACAACGGCGCTGGCTGTCCTGCCGCCATAGGCGGCATTGATGGTGGCGGAACCGGCGGCGACTGCGCTGACCCGGCCCTTGGCAAGTCCGCTGTTTGCGACCGAAGCGATGGTGCCGGCGCTGGATGTCCACTCGGTGTTGGCGGTTACGTCCTGGGTCGTGCCGTCGTTAAAGCCGGCCGTTACGCTAAAGCGTGCGCCGGTTTTGTCAGTCAGCTCCAGGCTGGACGGGAAAATCGTAATGGATTGCAGCAGAGGAGCAGTGACGGTCAGATTGGTTGAGGCGGTGATCGTGCCTGATTTGGCTGTGATCGCGACCGGGGCAGATGCCGGTGTCACGGCCAAGGCATTGAGCCAGGCAAGATTGCCGCCCGGGGTGGTCACATTGGCGATGGCGGTATTGGCCAGCGTCCACTCAACCGCATCGGTAATGTCCCGTGAGGTGCCATTGCTGAACGAGCCGCTGGCGGTCATGCGTCCGGTGGTGTCTTTGACCAGCCTGGGATTGGCCGGGGAGAGGGTTATTCCGGTCAGATTGCCACCTGTCACCTTGAGATTGGATGTCCCGCTGATGCCGTCCAGAGTGGCTCTGATCGAGCTTGTTCCCTGCGAAAGGGTGGTGGCTGCACCACCGGCAATCGTCGCGACATCGGCCCTGGAGGATGCCCAGGCCGCCTGGCTGGTGATGTCCGCAGTCGATCCGTCTGAATAATGCCCGGTTGCCTGGAAATTGGTGCTGGACAGGCTCAGGATCGAGGTGCTGGCCGGTGAGACCGTGAGCGATTGCAGCACCGCTTCCGTGACGGTCAGCAGTGTTGTGCCGCTGATGCCGTCAAAGGTCGCGCTGATGGTCGCAGAGCCTACTGCCATGGCTTGGGCAAAGCCTTTGGTGCCGGCGCTGTCGCTGACCGTGGCTGTATCGGGAGCGCTCGAGGACCAGGCGGCATCAAAGGTCAGATCCTGGGTGGTTGAGTCGGAGAAGGTGCCGCTTGCGGCAAACTGGGTATTCAGGCCCATGGCAATTGATGGATTGGCCGGGGTGATCGTCATGGTGGCGATTGTTGCCGGGCTGACCGTTAAATTGAAGTTTGTGGTAATGCTCCCAACGGTTGCGGTCAGGATGGCCGCTCCCGGGACTAGTCCGGTGACCCGGCTCGGGCTTGTCAGGGTGGTGAACCCGGCCACGCTTGGCGAATCGCTCGACCAGGTCGCCTGATCGGTAATGTCACGGGTATAGAGGCCCGAAAAATTACCCTTGACCGAAAGCCTGGTCGAAGTGTGCGCTGCTATGGTCGAGGATATCGCCACGATCTCTATCGAGGTCAGAGGGGTGAAATCATTGTTGCGGGTCGCGGTGCCATCCCAACCGCAGCCGGATAACAGCAAAGCTACCAATAAACCTGACCAAAACAGGTTGATCATGCGCACCCTCCAGGTAAAGTTGATCAAATACGCTGCTTGACTAAGAATTCGCGTGGTTACCGATCATAATGGCATGGGGAGACGTGGAAAGACGTTAGTGACTCAGTTGATGGCAATCATGGCATATCCCTTGTTCTGATAGCCGATCAGCGAATTGAAAACATTGGCCACTAGTTTGACCTCCGGGATTATGGCAGCATTGTCAACCTTGAACACACGGGTGGCCACGGCGCAGACTTCAATCCGCACCCCTTTTTTCTGTAGCTCATGGATCAGTTCCCGGGCCTCTTCGCTGATTATGGCGGTTGTCAGCTGCTTGACCCCCGGTCCGCGAAAGGAAACCACCATCCCCGGCTTGACGCCCTGAGATAGCATTCCTGCATGGGTTTCATTGATCAGGTTAAGATTGAAGATCAGTTTTTCCTGATCAGGCACCCGCACGTCGAATATGACCTTGGCGGTCTTGAGCCCGGCAAAGGCCTCGCGGTCATTCAGTGCTTGCGCTGCATGGAGCGTCGATGAACATACAACAATGCTGGCGACCAGCATGATCAGCAGATTCCGGGGCATGTTTTTCTCCTGTTGTAGCTTATAATTGCTCTGCCATTTATGCTGATGCGCTAAATCTCTATCCTGAATTCGGCGCCGCCACCCGCGTTGTACGCCGATAAACGTCCAGCCATGTTCTTCTCGATAATCGCCTTTGACATGTACAGGCCGATGCCGGTCCCATTGCCAAGCCCCTTGGTGGTAAAATACGGGTCAAATATCTTTGGCAGAATATCTTCCTTGATGCCGCCGCCATTATCGCGAATGGTTACTATTGAGCGGTCGTTGTCCCGGAAAATGCGGATGCTGATTAGTGGATCGTCTGTCTTGCATTCTATCAGCACATCTTTGGCATTATTAAGGATGTTGAGAAGCGCTTGCAAGTATTCGTTGGGATTTCCCAAGGCTGAGATGTCAGGCTGTTCATCCAGCTCGACGCTGATACCGCTGCACTTGAGGGCGGGCGATACGAAATTGAGCGCACGGGAGACAACCTGGTTGACTGTGAAGCCACGCGGCTCCTTTTCGTAGCTGAAAAAATTCCGGAAATCGTCGATGGTGCTGGACATGTACAAGATGACGCCCATGGCTTTGGCTACGCTCTGGTCCATCTCCTCGACGGTCATCTCGCCTAGTTCGTAGGAAAGCCTGAGGTCCTGTACGATCAGTCCCAGGTTGTTGAGCGGCTGACGCCATTGATGGGCGATGTTGCTGATCATCTCTCCCATGGCGGCCAGACGTCCCTGCTGGATCAGCATGTCATCTTTCGTGTGCATTTCAACCACAGCTGCGCTGATGCGGGTTTCCAGGGATCGATTGATATCCTCCAGTTGTTGCCGTTTTTGTGCCAGCGCTTCTTCGGCCTGTTTGCGTTTGGTGATATTGTTCAGCGTGATCCAGTGTTCGCCATTTTGTTGCGGAGTGGCCTGCAGATATGCCCAGAAGGTGTAGCCGTCAACGGACATCATCCGCATTTCCCAGGCCTGCGGTGCGTCTGATTCCAGGCATTGTTTGCGCTGCAGATAGTAGATGTCCTGGTCGCCGGGCAGGATAAAGCGGGTTAATGGCTGCTTGAGTAGGGCGCCTCGCGGCATGCCCAGCTGGGTGGCTATGGTGAGATTGGCTTCCAGGATCAGCCCCTCTTCGTTGAGGGTCAGATAGCCGATTGGCGCCAGATCATACAGGCTGAAGTAGCGTGCCCGCGAACATTCCAGTTCATGCTGCGTGCGGCGCAGCTCTTCGTTCTGCAACTCCAGCTCGTGGAGCAGTTGCTGCATCTTTTCGGGTGGAAGTGCATCCTGAGAAAGATCTTGACCCGTTCCGGCGGTTTCCTCAGCCCGCCGTCGCAGATCGTCCGCAGGAACAGAAAGGTTATGGTCTGTGGATCTCGCGCTGTCATCTTTGCAGGGCATCGCGTATCCTCCTGTTATTACAGGGATCGTTTGCGTTCAGGTTCGGAGTTTACTAAAAAGAGCAGGTCGCCGGGGTTCAAGGTTAGTGGTATAGTGGAAGCAGCTTCATCAGCAACTCTCCTCCCATATAGATTAGCATGTTGCAGCAGCTTGGCAAGTCGATCTGTTAATAGGCGGGTGCAGCCAGTCCACCCTGATGCCCCGATGCCGACGATGGGGAAAGCACAAAGGGTGCTGCAATCAGCGCCCTTTTGAGTCGCAATGCCGATTAACGGCGAGGCGTCTCCAGCAGCGGCTTAAGAAACTTCTCAAAGGTAAGTTTTTGTTTAGCGGACAAAAGGTCGATGTCGCCTTCGTTGTCGAGTAAAAAGGTGCCGACGCCGATGACTGTCCGTGCCAGATAACCGGTCCCGGCAACGCTCTTTTCAATCTCGGCGGCTCGTTTGTGTATCAGGTTTCTCAGTAAGTCCAGGTCTACTTGCATATGTTACTCCTTCAGGTGGTGTACGCTTCCAGCGCCTGGGTGCGTTTCCGGGTCGGGTGAGCTATTTTATACACAATCATGCAGAACATCCACCCCAATGTGTCGTTAACGGATTATTCCGTTCGTAATTTTCCCTGGAAACCTTGGGGAGCATTTTCCAGATGACGGGGTATAATATATTCAAGGTACACTATTAATGTAAAGAAGGAGGCGTGTCATGGCAAATCCGTTCGTGCATGTGGAGCTGATGACCACCGATGTGAACAAGGCCAAGGCGTTTTATAGAGAACTATTCGATTGGCAACTGGAAGATATACCGGGTATGGACTACACCCTGATCAAGGTGGGTGAAGGGACCGGCGGCGGCATGATGAAAACCGTCCAGCCCGATTCACCATCCTGTTGGTTGGCCTACGTGCTGGTGGACGATGCAAACGTCTCCACCGAGAAGGCCCGGAACCTGGGTGCGACGATCTGCAAGGAGGTCACTGAGATCCCCGGCATCGGCTGGTTCAGCGTCATCACAGATCCGACCGGGGCGACCCTGGCGCTGTGGCAGATGAACCCGGACTATGGGAAGCCCGCAGCGTGAGCAGCAGGTGAAACGGTAAAGGCGGCCTGCTTGGCCGCCTTTACGGGAGGCGTTACCATGAAATCATTCATGTCGAATTACAGCTCTTACTGTTATGCGTTAATGCGGATTGTGGCCGGTTTCCTGTTTCTGTGGCACGGCAGCCAGAAACTGTTCGATTTTCCTAGCGCTATGCCGGCAGGAGTCCCCGCATTCATTACCTATGTTGCCGGCCCGATCGAGCTGGTTGGCGGCATCCTGATCATGATCGGCTTGTTCACGCACTGGGCAGCCTTTATAACCAGCGGTCAGATGGCTTTTGCCTATTGGATGGCGCACGGGACCAAGGCGCTGTTGCCGATCCAGAACGATGGCGAACTGGCAGCGCTGTACTGCTTTGTATTCCTGTTCATTGCTGCGCAGGGGGGCGGCATCTGGAGCGTCGATTCCCTGCTGGGCAAAAGCGGCAAGGCTCCTGATGGCTAGCGGCTCTCCGCTTCCGTCTGGTAGGCGGCGTAATGCAGGTCCGTGTGCTGTTTGTATCCCCGCGAGAAGCGTGCGGCGATGGCATTGATCAGGGGATCGCTAACGCCGTTCAGGAAGGCATAATTGATGTTATCCCGCAGGTGGTGCACGGCGTGGTGGCGCTTGGAGAGCAGGATGCCGCTGTTGCCGAGAAGCATGGCAAAGGGCGATGTCGAGGTGTGGCAGAGGTAATGGGAAACCTCGGCCACCGAGGAGAGTATTCCGGTATAAACGAGGATATGCAGGAGCAGAGGACTGATCCCGTCAACCATGGTCAACAGTGCCACAGCAGCCAGACAGGGAACCAGCCAGACTTTTGAGGCGGATTCCACGAAATAGACCACCGGAAGACTTTTCCGTATATAGCGGGGAGTCTTGTGGTGCAGATGGAAATTGGCGACCAACGGGCCGGCCAGGGAGTCGTAACAGTCGTTGCTGTCCATGTACATATGCACCAGGCCGTTGACGAAATCGGCCAGCACCCAGGCGCAGATTATGGCAACCAGCTGGCCGCCGGCACCTATGGAGAGCGACCAGACCCGCCAGAGAAGCCAGGCCTGCAGGGAAACATTGGCCGCCGATACTGTTGTTCCGAGCAGTTGGTAGCCCCTGCAGGAGGTGTACAGTTCCATGGCGGCGTTGAATTGCCTTTGTTTTTTCGCCAACTCCGCAGTCATCATTTCAAGTGCCTTTTGCCCGTTATCAACAGCCGGTTACACACGGCTGCTTTTCTTCCCCAGGGAGCGAAATCCAGTTTACTACTGCCCGACATCTTCCGCCAGCGCTTTTGCCAGTACGAGCAGTTGGTCCCGGTCCTCCAGTCCATCGATGAAACGCCGGGGGATGCCTGCCATGCCCACTTGCGCGCCAACCAGAGCGGATGCCAGCATGGCGCGGGCCTGGTTCTGACCTCCTCCGTTGACGGCATGCAGCAGGGCCGCTTCGAAGTCGTCATGAAAGCGGGCCGCCAGGTAGTAGACCGCCGGGAGTTGATGATAAATAGCACAGGGCATGCCGTAGACCAGCGAGACCTTCCAGGCCGGTTCGATGCGGATGTCCGGATCAGCCGCCGCCATTGCCATGTAGGATGGGGTCAGCAGGGCATCGGGCGACGAAAACCTCCCGGCTCTTGGCGGATCCGGATCGCCGGGACGGGGCGGCTGCAGGTTCTCGTTGGTGATA
>MHXL01000086.1:3226-17194 GCA_001824455.1 Desulfuromonadaceae bacterium GWB2_53_15 | reverse complement strand
TCTTTCTCGATCAGCTTGACATCAACTTCAACGAATTTCTCATCCGGGGTTATTTTGAAGAGCGGCTGCCCCTTCTGGACAATGGTGCCGTCACCGCCTTCCATGATGATCTTGTCGATAGTGCCGGAGAAAGGCGCCCGGATTGTATTAAACATCTTCATTACTTCTATGATATAGAGCGGCTGGTCCTTCTCGAAATGCATCCCTTCGGAGATGAAGGGGGGCAGTCCAGGTGCTTCCTGACCATAATACATACCACCGCACACCGCGACAATCTCGTCCGCTTTGGTCGCTGGCGGCGGCACCAGGATCTTTTTCATCCGGGCCTGCAGGTCGAGATCGGTCAGATAATCAGGTATCACAACCTCCAGATCGTCCGTTACCTTCATGTCCCAGAATTTGGTGTTTTCGCCAATCAGAAACAGCATGCCCAACATTTCGAGGCCAGCCTCATAGCCAAAATGGGCGGAACGGATCTGCTCCCAGGTTTCTGCATCAAAGCCGGCCTGGGGTTTTTCCATATTGACCAGTTCATTAAGCTTGAAATACTCGTCGCGCTCCAGCCCGAGTTTTTCACGCAAGGTGCGGGAGAAGTGTAACGACTGTTGCAGCAGTTCATTGTCATGATCCCAGATTATCTCTGCAGCCGGTTTGTGCGGGCGGAAATTCATATGCAGATATTCGTAGGTTTCCTTGAGAACTCCAAGCGGATTCCTCAGCCAGACAACCTTGCCCTTTTCGATGCGGAAGTTTTTCGTATTCATGCTCAGCCATCCCGACAGCAGGTGCGGATCTTCCAGGAGCCGCTCCATGGGGCGAGTGATCAGAGTACCTTTGCGATCCAGCAGGGCTGACATGTTTTTTAGCTCTTTGGCACAGACATCCGGTTGGTCGGCATACTGCTCGGAGATCAGTTTGGCATAATGTTTTTTCATCTGGAAAAAGGCATAGACTACATCCAGCTTGTTGGCCTCCTCCTTAAGGGTACCTACCAGCGCCAGATACGGGACCACAAAGCGGGTTGTCGGCTTGGCCATAACGTTCCTGCCCAGAAACCAGTTAACCAGTCCATAGTGGAACTCCAGGTTTGTGGCCAAAGCGCTGCCCCGTAGCGTGGTGCTGCGTAATACCTCGGAAAGCCGCTCATAACTGGCCAGGCGATCGTCTCCTTTGGTAAGCAGCAGAGCAATATTGGAGTCATAAGCACCAGCCACCTTGTATTTCATAAAGATACCGGTATCGGGATTAAGCATGCTGATGCCCTGGTCATCACGGACCTCGCCTTTGATCGGTTTAGACCAGTAGCGGATCATCCCGCCGGCGTGGGGCGACAGAGAAGCGTCGGTTGCATTCAGACGCGCTTCGACCGAGGCATTGAAACGAACGAGCCGCTCCGGCTTGGGGAGACGCTCCTTGTGACGCGCCAGCAGGGCCATAGCCTCCACCAGGGATTCAACCATGAAAAAATCATTCTTGTCCTTGGGGTTTACGAACTTAAGGCTATAGCAAAGTTCGGTCACGCGGTGTTCAACCTGGATACGGGTATTCACCTCCATAAAGAAGTGACGGTCGCGGTCAACGATACACTCAAAGGTAGAGGCGGAATCCAGTTTTACTGCCTGGCCAAAGCGGGCCGATTCTTCCTCCATCCTTGCCAGCACCTTCAAATCCGACTCAAGGGCCTTGACCTCTTCCTTTCTGCCGGCTGCCTTGGCCTTCTCAATGGCCGCCATCAACCCTTCCTGGGTAACAGAAACCTCCAGAAGCTTCTGCTCATGCATCTGCAGGGAGCAGTCGCGACCACCAAGGGAGACACACCATTCACCGTTTCCCAACAGCTGAATCTCGTTGTGGCGGGTCTGTTCGATGTTCAGCTCGATCAAAACGTTCTTATTTTCGCCAACACCGTTGGCCTTGACCTCGTTGAGCACTTCCCGCACCATGGCCGGGGCCTCGGCAGCAGCCTTGGCAATCGCCTTGTCATCGGCCTTTTTGACAGCCAGCAAAGAGGCTCCCAGGAGACGTTGTCCCTTGCCGCCGCCGCCACCAATTGCCTTGATACGGAAGCGGCTCTGCGGGTATTTCTTGAACAGTTCGGTGACCTCGGTCTGAACCTGGGCACAGAGCTCATCGATGGAGAACAGGTCAATTCCCTTGTTGTAGGAGGCCATCAGGATGTGATCAGCCAGAACCTCAATGGCAATCTTCTTGTCCTCCAGAATCTTCTTGTCACAGGCCAGATCTTCGGCCTCGACTATTTTAAGAAGTTTTTCGCGGGTTGGATATTTTTTGAGCAAGGTCCGGGCGGTGACATTGTCTACACCGGGCGTGACGCTGACATTCACCTGCAAAGCGGTCCGTTTGGCTTCGTCCTTCTTGCCGGCCCGCGCCTGGGTGACCGCGCAGGGACCGATGAACTTTAGGCCGGCCTTTTCAATGGCAGACACAAACTCCTCGTCCTCGGCCATGAATCCGTAACCGGCGAAGATCGAGTCATAGCCGTTATCATTGGCCATCTGGATGATCTGATTGATGCGCTCGACCCGTTCTTCCTTGCTGGCGCCCGAATAATCGGGCACCCGGTGGACTCGCTTGGAATCGGTCAACTGGCGCAGTTCCGGGGCCAGGGCATTGGGATAAACAATCGAGTCTTTTTCGGAGAGCAAGATGCCATAGTGGGAAATCCCCATCTCTTCATAGACATCCATGGCCTCCTTACGGATCGGGCCACGGCATACGATCAGCGGCTTGAGATCCTCACAGGAAAAGGAACGTACCCACTCGGAGGAAGACTTGCTCAACTTGCGGTTCCGGTGAATCAGGGGATTATGTTTGTAGTAATCTGTCTGTGGCATGGTCTCTTTATCTCCAATTTGGAATAAATGAAATTAATGGAACTCGCGCTGAACGGCCTGCATTGGTCCGGGTTTGTAATGACGCAGGAAGAAGTTCAGATTTTCACCCAGTACCTTGCGCAGGTCGGTAGGCATGACCAGCGAGGAGATGGAGCCCAGGGCCAGACCTTCTTTCGGATTCATCAGTTCTTTTTCATACCGGAGATTCAGTGCCGTGTCTTCGATCTTCAACCATTCAGCCGCCTCTTTTTCGGCATCCTTCTTGGCCTCGCCTGCCTCCATGCCGGCCGCAACCCGTTCCTTGACGCCGGATTTGACCCGTTCCAGAACAGCAGCGCGCATCTTGCGCACCTCGTCCTTGTAGACGAATTCCTTGCCGGCAGGTCCCATAACCGCCAAGCGGGTGGTGGGGAGCGCCAGAACCAGATCAGCGCCGGTCGGGTAGTTGTTGTACGAGGCATAAGCTCCGCCGTAGGCGTTGCGGATGATCAGCAGGATGCGCGGCGTTCTGATATCGACTATTGAGTCCAGCATGGCGCGACCAGCCTGGACAATACCGCGTCCTTCCTGCTCTCGTCCCGGCAGGAAACCGGTTGTGTCTTCCATGAAGATCATCGGGATGTTGTAGATATTGCAGAAGCGGTTGAAGCGGGCAATCTTGTATGCCGAGTCCACCGAAATCTGGCCTGAGGCAACCGCACTGTTGTTGGCTACAAAACCGACAACATTACCGCCCAGACGGCCGAGGGCGGTCACCGCCTCGCGGGCCCGGTCCCGCTGGAGCTCAAAGTAGTCACCATGGTCGCAGATCTGCTGAATCATGATGGAGACATCGAAGGGGGTGTTAAAACCGGTAGGTGAGTTGAAGGCCTTCTTCAGTAGTGTGTTGATTTCCCAGGTTTTGCGATCCAGAGGATCGCTGGTTTCCTGGAAACGTGCCATGACGCTGTTATTGTCAGGGAGATAGGAAAGCAGCTGCAGAGCTGTACGCAGCGCTGACACCTCATCCTCGACCGTCAGGTCGGCAACCCCGGATTGCCCATGAACCTTCGGGCCGCCCAGATCTTCAGGGGTCACGTCCTCACCCAGAACCGACTTGACCACACCCGGTCCGGTCAGACCGAAAAAGGTATCCTGGGGTTGGATCAGGAAGCTTCCCTGGCGAGGAAGATAACTGCCGCCACCAGCATTGAATCCGAACATGCACATGATGGAGGGAACAACACCGCTGATCTTGCGCAGAGCAGTAAAGGCCTCGGCATAGCCGTCCAGACCACCCACACCGGCAGGCACAAAAGCACCGGCAGAGTCGTTCATGCCGATCAAGGGAATACCTTTCTCACCCGCCATCTGAAACAGAAGGGCAAGTTTGCGGCCATTGGTAGCATCGATGGAACCTGCCCGCACCGTAAAATCGTGCCCGTAGAGCGCTACATCACGACCATTGACGTTGAGGATGCCGGTCACCAGAGATGCGCCATCCAGATTTTTACCCCAGTTCTGGAAAAGGATATTGGGCTCGTTTTCCGTCAGCACGCGGATCCGCTCCCAGACGGTCATCCGCTTCTTGAAGTGTTGTTTTTCAATCTGGGCGATACTGACCGACTTGACGGGGCGCTGGATCAGGTCATAGCCTTCCTTCATCGCCTCCTCATAACCGCCCTTCTTGCCTGGAATTTCACCTGGAATCGTAAATTCAACAGTTTCAGGAGGTGCAAACGGGTTTTTCAGTGAGGGTTTTATCGCTTTTTTAGACATCTCAACCATCCTTCCGCTACTTGATATGGAGATCAACTGATTCAAATCCTGAGAACTATAATTGCGTGGCACACCCTATCTCGTCACGACCGCCAACACCTTGACTTCGTCACCATCTTTTGAAAGGAGACGATGTTTGAGATTAGAGTCAAAGTAGACACAGTCACCTTCATTGAGCACCACACGCCTGTCATCCAACAGCAATTCGGCGGTGCCCTTCATGATAAAGAGAAACTCTTCCCCGTCGTGGCTGTAGGTATTTTCCTCCAATACCTTTTCAGTTACGGTCAGGAGAAACGGTTCCATCTTTTTATTCTGTTTGTGAAAAGAAAGGGATTCGTATGAATAACCCTGGCTGGTTCCGGCCCGTGAAATAACCTTGGGAATAGCCTTGCGCTCCTGGGCTCGAACAATCTCGAAGCGACACTCTTCTTCATCATCAGCAAAGAAGATGCCGATCTTGACGTCGAAGAATTTTGCTATCTTGGAAAGGGTCGCAATGGGGGGAGAAACATTGTTGTTCTCAATCTGAGAAATAAGTGCCGGCGAAAAACCTGTTTCCCTCGCAACCGCTTGAAGAGTCAGTTTTTTTGCAAGCCGCAGCTTCTTGATTTTGGCCCCAATATTGTAATCGCTCATTAGCATCCCTGCTGAAAATAAAACTAGATTTTATGCGGGGTTTGTATACAATTTGCTTTACATTGTCAATAAAAAACATTTATTTGCAGCAAAAATTTAAGTTTCAATAAAAATCTCTTATATAAACAAAACCCCCCAAAGTTTCCATGAACTTGGGGGGTTTTGCCAACGTGAAACTGCTTTATATCAACTTCAATTTCCTTGCCAGCAACTGCAGAGTATGCAGCACCTCAACCCGGGAACCTTGCTGCTTGAGGCCGTCCGAGAGCTGCATCATACAGCCTGGGCATCCGGTTGCCACGGCCTGGGCGGCGGTCTTGACGATCGCCTGGCTCTTGGCCTCATTAATAGTCATGGATGAACCATAGTGATAGACGTTGAAGGTTCCTCCCAGGCCGCAACAGCGGTCAGCCCCCTCCATCTCGCTCAACTCTACTCCAGGGGTAGCTTTCAAGAGCTCACGAGGCTGTTTGGTCAAACCACGAGTACGCAGATGGCAGGGATCGTGATAGGTGATGCGGATGTCCTCCCCTGCTCCGGTCTCAACCGGATTGAGGCCCAGCTGATGCAGCAACTGGGAGGCGTCCACGGTCTTGGCCGCCAGAGCGTCCAGACGGGCACGCAATTCCGGATTTCGCTTGCCTACCACCAGAGGATACAGGCGATGCAAGGCCCCGCCGCAGGTTGCACAGGCGCTCATCACATAATCGGCCTCGTACCTTTCCATCTCCTCCAGGTTCTTTTCCGCCAGATCACGCACCGTAGCAATGTCGCCGCCGGACATGCCCGGCAGGCCGCAGCACTGCTGTCCCTTGGGTATGATCACCGTACAGCCCAGATGGCGAAAAAGCGCCAGCGCCGCCTCCCCAATCTCCGTATAGACAAAATTGGTCATGCAGCCGACAAAGAAGACGATGCGCGGCTTGCCCGGTTCGCCTGGAATCACCTCCGGGTGCCGGTCCATGAAAGGTTTTTTGGCGATGGCCGGGATGTGGCGTTGATTTCCCACAAAAGGCATTGGAAAACGCAGCCGCAGACCAGAGTTTTGGGGAACCTTTTTAAAGAACAGCGGACCTAACAGGGCTGCCATCCTGGCTCCCATCTTCATACGGGAGCGGTTCTTGATGACCTGGCCGACCGCCTTATGAAAGGTGGTCAGTCCCCGTTTTCCGGCCAGCGCCTCTCTGGCGGCAATCACGATCTCGTCGGTCGGCACCTCGTTGGGGCACTTTTCCACGCAACTGCCGCACAGCAGGCATTTGGACATGGCCAGATAGGTCTGGTCGTCCAGCTCGATATCATCCTTAAGGATGTGCTGGGCCAGGGCAATCTTGCCGCGAGCCACGGCCGGCTCGCGACCGAAGACTGTGAAGGCGGGGCAGTTGGCGCGACAGGCGCCGCATTTGACGCACTTTTTCAGTTGGTCTTCAACCCGTCTGAGGGGATCTATATCTTGTTGTTCCATAAAAAAAACCTTTCACCACGGAGACACAGCCAAAAGTAGGCGCTTCTAAGCGAGGCACGAAGAAATTCAAACCTGATGCTATTGTAGAGAATTTAGTCGAACAAAACAACACTTCAAGACTAAATTACTCTGGAAAGAATGCACTTCCCTGATTCCCTCCGTGTCTCCGTGCCTTCGTGGTGGATTTACAGATTTTCCTTCCACTCATCCAACGCGGCCAGCGCCCGCTCAGCCAGTTTCTGCCGTTTCTCCTTCTTCTTCACCCGCACCACCAACTCCGGGAATAGGCCGTAGTTCACATTCATCGGCTGGAAGTGACGGACATCGGCGTTGGTGATATGCGCCATAAGTGCTCCCAGAGCGGTTTCAGGCGACGGAACAGACAGCGGCAGGCCGTGCAACTGGCGGGCGGCGGTTATGCCGGCCAGGAAGCCGCTGGCGGCCGACTCCACATACCCCTCAACCCCGGTGATCTGACCGGCAAAGAACAGACGCGGATCTGCTTTCAGTTGTTGGGTCGGCAGCAACAGGGCAGGCGCGTTGATGAACGTATTGCGGTGCATCGAGCCTAGCCGGACGAATTCAACGCGTTCCAGGCCGGGTATCATCCTGAAGACCCGGCGCTGCTCCGGCCAAGTCAGCTTGGTCTGGAAGCCGACCAGGTTGAACATGGTCTTGTCACGATTCTCAGAGCGCAACTGGATCACGGCATGCGGTTCTGCGCCGGTGCGGGGATCAGTCAGGCCGACCGGCTTCATCGGTCCAAAGCGCAGCGTCTCCACCCCGCGCTCGGCCATGGTCTCCACCGGCATGCAACCTTCGAAATGGACGACCGTCTCGAAATCCCGGGGTGCCACCTTCTCGGCTCCCACCAGCTCGGAAACAAATGCCAGATACTCCGCCTCATTCAGCGGACAGTTGAGGTAATCGTCGCCATCCCCCTTCCCATAGCGGGATGCAGCGAAGATCTTGCCCATATCCAGCGAGTCGGCGGCAACAATCGGGGCAATGGCGTCATAGAAGTACAGCCGGTCACCGGTCAGCTCCGCCAGGGACTCCGCCAGCGCATCGCTGGTGAGCGGCCCGGAGGCGATGACAACAACTCCTTCAGCCGGGATGTTGGCAAGCTCGCCACGTTCGATCCGGATCAACGGATGAGATTCCATCTTGTCGGTGACATACTCGGAAAACAGCTGCCGATCAACGGCCAATGCGCCGCCGGCCGGTACCCGGGTTGCCTCGGCCGCTTCCATGACGAGGGAGCCGCAGCGGCGCAATTCCTCCTTGAGCAGCCCCACGGCGTTATCGAGTGAGATGCCGCGCAGCGAGTTGGAGCAGACCAGCTCTGCCAGGCCGGCCAGATGATGGGCTGGGGAAAACTTCTCCGGCTTCATCTCGTGGAGGACAACAGATACGCCGCGCTGCGCGGCCTGCCAGGCGGCCTCGCAGCCGGCCAGGCCGCCGCCGATGATGGTGAGAGAGTGAAGATGCTCTGTGTTAATAGTCAATGAAATCTCCGCCACCTAAATTCATTTCAGGGTTATTGAGGTAATATTCTCGCGCCGTTTCAGCTTGTTGACGCATAATTCGCCGCCGCTCCGCAAGAGGCAGCTTAATCAACTCCTGTACTGTTATCGTTTTGACGTCAGGGCCTGATTGATCTTCGTGTTCTTTATCCCTTTTGATCATCGCCATTCTCTCGCTACCCTGCCAAACCATCGGCCAGCAGTTTCGCCTGCTCCAGAATCGTATCAATCGCCTTCTGCTGCTTGTCCGGTGGATATCCGTATTTGTTCAGGGTCCGTTTCACCAACACCATCAACTTTGCCCGTGCGCTTTCCCGGATCGTCCAGTCGATACCGGCATTGTTCTTTACCTTCTCAGCCACTTCCACGGCAATCATCCGTAATTTTTCATCGCCCAACACCAGCACTGCTGATTCGTTTTCTGCTAGAGCGTCGTAGAAGGCCAGTTCATCCCTGGATAGGCCGAGTGTCTTTTCCCGTTCGTCGTGCTCACGTATCTTCTTCGCAACCTCATCAACCAGATATTGGATAATCTCTGCCGTTGTCAGCAGACCGTTGTTGTACTTCTTGATCGCCGTCTCCAACATGTCAAGCAGCGCCCGGCTCTTTACCAGGTTGGTCTTGGCGCGAAGCCGTATTTCATCGTTCAGTATTTTCTTCAACAGCTCCAGAGCAAGATTCTTATGCTTCATATCCTTGATCTCAAGTAGGAATTCTTCCGAGAGGATGGAGATATCCGGTTTCCTGATGCCTGCCGCGTCAAAAATGTCAATGACCTGATCGGAACTGAGTGCCTCGTCGACTATCCGCTTGATGGCTGTTTCTATATCCGCGTCGGTCCGGCCTCCGCCACCTCCACCGGTGAACTTGACCAGTCGCGCCTTGACCGCCTGGAATAATGCCACCTCGTCCATCACTGCCAATGCTTGTTCATTGGGTACGGAGAGCGCAAAAGCCTGGCTTAACAGGCTGACCTCACGGATAAAGCGGTTTTTGCCGTCTTCCAGTCCAAGTACGTGTTCCTCGGCCTGAAGGATGATGGAAAGCTTTACCTGCGGCGTTGCTGTGAAGAAACGTCGATAATCGAAACCGGTGCCGGGATGCTCGGCGTAGTATGCCGTTGGCTCCGCGACAAGGATATCTTCGCGGGTTTTACTTTCCTCGCAGAAGAGTTGTCGCACAACCTCCAGTTTTTCGAGCAGCATGTCAACGGCCTTCTGCTGGGTTTCCGCTGGGTCACCCTTGCCTCCCGAATCAGAGTAGAAGGAAAGCGCCTTTTTTAGATCAGAGGCAATTCCCAGATAATCGACCACCAGACCACCCGGCTTGTCCTTAAACACCCGGTTCACCCGCGCTATGGCCTGCATCAGGTTGTGGCCGCGCATCGGCTTGTCCACGTACAGCGTATGCAGGCAGGGCGCATCAAAACCGGTCAGCCACATATCCCGTACAATCACAAGCCGAAGCGGGTCTGCCGGATCTTTCATCCGGTCGGAAAGCGCCTTGCGCTCCCCCTTGCTGGTATGATGCTTCTCCATTACCGGCCCGTCGGAGCTGGCAGCGGTCATGACCACCTTGATAGCCCCTTTGCTCAGATCATCGCTGTGCCATTCCGGTCGCAGGGAAATGATCTCGTTGTACAGGTCCACGGCGATCCGGCGGCTCATGGCAACGATCAGCCCCTTACCATCGAATACCGCCTGGCGCAGCTCAAAATGGGATACGATATCCGCTGCAAGGTTTCTGATCCGTTCATCATTACCAACAATGGCCTCCAGCTTGGTCCATTTGGCCTTGGCCCGCTGCCGGTCGCTGATCTCCTCGTCCTCTTCCAGCTCCTTATCAAACTCGGCGATCAGCCGTTTTCCCTCTTCATCCAGGTTGACCTTGGCCAAACGGCTTTCATAATAGATCCTGACCGTGGCCTTGTCCTCCACCGCCTGGGCGATGTCGTAGATGTCCACATATTGGCCGAAGACCGCCGGGGTGTTGACATCAGTGTTCTCAATAGGAGTGCCGGTAAAGCCGATATAGGTGGCCTTGGGCAGGGCATCGCGCATGTACTTGGCAAAGCCATAGGCGATCCTCTTGCCGATCACCTCCTTGGTCACCTTGTCCTTCTCATCCAACAGTTTCGCTTCAAAGCCGTATTGGGTTCGGTGGGCCTCGTCGGCAATCACCACAATGTTAGTCCGGTCGGAAAGCTGGTCGTATTCCGCACTGCCCATCTCCGGCATAAACTTCTGAATGGTGGTGAAGACAATCCCGCCCGACGCCACCTGCAACAACTCCTTCAGATGCCCACGGCCCCTGGCCTGCACCGGCTCCTGGCGCAGCACCTGCTTTGACGAGGCAAAAGTCTCGAACAACTGGTCATCCAGGTCGTTGCGGTCGGTGATGACCACAATGGTCGGATTGTCGAGGTTTAAGACCAGCTTTCCGGCGTAGAACACCATGGATAGTGACTTACCGCTCCCCTGCGTATGCCAGACCACGCCTCCCTTGCGGTCACCATCTGCCGAGGACGCCTTCAGCGTGCTCTCCACGGCCTTGTTGACCGCGTAGTACTGGTGATAGGCCGCCAGCTTTTTGACCGTCTCCACCTGGGTAATACCGGTCTTGGGGTCTTCCTTCTTCGATTTCTCGAAGACGATGAAGTTACGCACCAGATCGAGCAGGGTTGCAGGATTCAACATCCCCTTGATCATGGTTTCCAACTGCGGGGCAAAGCGTGACGCCTCATTGCTGCCGTCGGCGGACTTCCACGGCATGTAGCGACTGAAATCGGCGGACACACTCCCGGCGCGGCATTCCAGGCCGTCGGATATGACGCAGATGGCGTTGTAGGTGAACAGACTGGGGATAACCGCCTTGTAGGTCTGGATCTGGTCATATGCCTTCTGGACGGTGGCGTTGCCGTCCGCCGCGTTCTTTAACTCCAGCAGAGCCAGCGGAATGCCGTTGACAAATAGCAGCAGATCGGGGCGCTTGTTCTTGTTGTTCTCGATGATGGTGTACTGGTTGACGACCAGAAATTCGTTGTTGAGCGGATCGGCGAAGTCGATCAGCCAGACGTAATCGTTTTTCTCTTCGCCGTCCTTGCGGTATTGGACCGGTACGCCGTCGGTCAAGTATCGATGGAAGTTTTCGTTGTTGGTGAGCAGATCGGGGGAGTTGATGCGCAGCAGTTCGCGCAGTGCCTGTTCACGGGCCTCGGCGGAGATGTCGGGATTCAAGCGGGAAAGCGTTTTTTTCAACCTTTCAGTCAAGATGATCTGCTGAAAACTCTCCCGTTCAGACTGTTCTGCACCGGGAGCAATCGCAAGACTATGCACATAGTCCCAGCCGGAACCCTGCAATATTTCGATGGCAAATCTTTCGATATTGTCTTCAGTCAGTATTTTCATCTAACAGGCCTTATTTAAACCGTATTCAGACGGACTTCCCCGCTCATCAACTTGGACAAAATAGTATCGCGCAGGCGGGTGAGGGTGCGGATTTCAGTTTTGTTCCTGGTTATCTTCTTCCAGAAATCATCAGTAGCGAAGTTGAATCCATTAACTTTATCATCTGGTGGTCTGAGTAAGGTTAAGGAGAATATATCATCCGGACTAACGCGTTGGTGACTGCCGCTTGTACCACCAGCTGAATTGCTGAGTTCCTGCGAAACCTTGGACGACTTCAAAAAACAGTAGATAACGCCATACCACGATTCATCTTTTGGCTTTACTACTTGAAACTCTGTCGAAGCGACGGAGAACTCAGAAACTAACTCATTGTCGATGCGCCAGATTCGCGGAATTCTTGGATTCAGCTTTGACATCAGAACTGACTTTGGAAGCACAAGGTATTTGTTACTCAAAATCTCGCTGCCCAATTCCTTCTTTGGTTCTTGCCCCTCATCAAATGCAGGTAAGCTATAGTGATAGAAAGTAGTGTGCGGATTTTTTGCTGGGTTGATGCTTGATTTCACATGGTCGGCAATTGTAGACAGAGTTATTTCCTCCCAGCCATCTTCCGCTTCCTCCACAAACCACTGCCTGAATAACGTCTCTGCCAGAGCCTCCAGGGTTTTGTTCTGGCGGTAGAGAAGGTCAATCTTATCGTCAAAGCTGCTGAGAATGGAGGCGATTTCTTTTTGCTCAGGCCCTTCAGGCAGCGTTATTATCATCTGCCTTTGATCCGAAAGACTAACATAGTCGGCCATGTCTGTTTGGCCCTTTACAGCTTCCACCTGTGCAAAAAACTCTCTGCTCTGCATCCAGTAAAACAGAAATCGAGGGTCGATTTCGTCACTATTCAGGCTACGCCAATAACACAATTGCGGGGAATAGACAAACTGGGGAGTACTGGAACGAACAAAGGCAAATCTTCCAACAGTTCCCTTTGACGTAAAAACGGTATCTCCTGGGCGGCTTGTCTTCTCTCCGACTCTTTCCAAATTTTCAATCGGAAAACAATCGGCATCCGTAAAGTTAAAGCCTCTATCAATGTTTCCAGCTCTGGCAAACGGAAAGCCTGTCGCGGATAGTTCGGAATTTTTTGCTCGATAACCGTCTCCTATGACAAGAAGTCCAGATCGACACAGCGCGGAAACTTCAAACTCTTTCCACTCACCCATCACACCGCCACCTGCACATTAACCTTCGCCAAATTCACCCGAATCCGCTCATTCAACTCCGCCTCATCTGCCATCTGTCGCTCCAGCTCCGCTTTCAAGCCATTAAACCGCTCGGCAAAGTTGAAATCATCCTCGTCATCAGCCAAGCCGATATACCTGCCCGGCGTCACCACATAATTCATCGCCTTGACATCATCCAGGCTGGCTGACTTGCAAAACCCCGGCACATCGGCATATTCCCCTTCACCAGTGCGCCAGTTGTGATATGTGCCCGCAATCAAGGCAATGTCCTCGTCCGACAGGTCGCGGTTTTTGCGGTTGAGCAGATACCCCATGTTTCGGGCATCAATGAACAGGATTTCCCTTTTCCGCTTAAGCTTGTTACGGCGCAGAAACCAGAGGCAGGCAGGTATCTGAGTGTTGAGAAACAGCTTGGTGGGGAGGTTGACGATGCAGTCGATCAGATCTTTCTCCACCATCTCCTTGCGAATATCCCCCTCGTTGTTGGTCTTGGTGGTTAGCGACCCCTTTGCCAGCACGAAACCAGCCATGCCGGTGGGAGCCAGATGGTAGATGAAGTGCTGAATCCAGGCATAATTGGCATTGTTGGGAGGAGGAGGCAGCTTTTTGCCAAGGACGCTCCAGCGGGCATCGGATTGCAGTAGTTCGCCGCTCCAGTCGCTGTCGTTGAAAGGAGGATTGGCGATGATGTAATCGGCCTTCACGTCCTTGTGCATGTCGTTGAGGAATGAACCTTCGTTGTTCCACTTGACATTGCTGCTGTCGATCCCCCTGATAGCCAGGTTCATCTTGGCCAGCCGCCATGTGGTCTGGTTGCTCTCCTGGCCATAAATGGAGATGCGGTCCTTAGGGTCGATGTTCAACTTGTTGCTATTTTGCTGTTTATAGTGGTCCTGGTGGGCCTCAATAAATTTTTCGCTCTGCACGAACATGCCACCGCTACCGCAACAGGGGTCAAACACCCGCCCCTCGTATGGCTCCAGCATCTCCACCAGCAGCCTGACCACACTGGAAGGCGTATAGAACTGCCCCCCTTTCTTCCCCTCCGCCAGGGCGAATTCACCCAGGAAGTACTCATACACC